>CANJXD010000507.1 GCA_947478535.1 Acetobacteraceae bacterium | reverse complement strand
GGGGGCGGGGAAGAAGCCCTCTCCCCAATTTCTTATGGGGGAGAGGGTGGGGTGAGGGGGGTTGCTACGGCGATGGGAGCGCTTCGCGTCCGGCGCTTCCCCCTCACCCTGCCCTCTCCCCCCTCGGGGGGCGAGGGTTCCAGGGCGTGCTTTTTGGGCAGGGCTACGCCGTGAACTGTTCCGCGATGATGCGCTCGGACAGCCCGTGATCCGGGTCGAACAGCATGGTCAGTGTCACGCTCCGGTCCTCCCGCACCTCGACGCGGCGCACGTCGCGCACCTCGGTATAATCGGCGACGGCGGCGACCGGGCGCTTGTCGGGCTCCAGCACCTCGAACACCACGCGGGCCTCGGCGGGCAGCAGGGCGCCGCGCCAGCGGCGGGGGCGGAAGGCGGAAATCGGCGTCAGTGGGAGCAGGTTGGCGCCGAGCGGCACGATGGGGCCGTGGGCGGACAGATTATAGGCCGTGCTGCCGGCGGGGGTGGAGACCAGCACGCCGTCGCAGATCAGCTCCGCCAGCCTTTCCGTGCCATCGACGATGATGCGGATCTTGGCGGCCTGGCGGGTTTCCCGCAGCAGGGAGACTTCATTGATCGCCAGCGCCTCCACCGGGTCACCCTCCCCGAGATGGGCGCGCATGCGCAGCGGATGGAGTTCGGCGGACTGGGCGGCGGCGAGGCGGTCCGGCAGGTCATCCAGGCGGTAGTCGTTCATCAGGAAGCCGACGCTGCCGCAATTCATCCCATAGACCGGCAGGTTGCGGCCGAGCAGCTTATGCTGGGTTTCCAGCATCAGCCCGTCGCCGCCCAGTGCCACGACCACGCGGGCATCATCGAGCGCGGCATTGCCATAGGCTGCCGTCATCGCGGCAAGGGCCGCGGCGGCATGGTCCGACGGCGCCGCGGTGAAGGCGATGCGGCCGGCCAGCGCCAGCCCACCCATGGGCGAGGAGAGGGGGGTCAATACCGGCCCCCCGCCGCGTCCCGGTGTTCCAGCACCGGCATGTCGCGGCGGATACGGGCGGTGAGCGCAGGGTCGATCCGCGCCGTCGCCCAGCCCTTCCCGTCGCTGCATTTGGCGACGACATGGCCCCAGGGATCGACGATCAGGGAATGGCCATAGACCTGGCGGGTGACGCCGCGTTCCTCATAGCTGCCGGTGCTGGCGGCGGCGACGATCCAGCACTGGGTCTCGATCGCGCGGGCGCGCAGCAGCACTTCCCAATGGTCCTTGCCGGTCTGCAGGGTGAAGTTGGAGGGCACGAAGATCACCTCCGCCCCCGCCCGGCGCAGCGCCATGAACAGCTCGCCGAAGCGCATGTCGTAGCAGATGGTGAGCCCCAGGGTGAGGCCGCGCACCTGGGCCGTCACCAGCCCGCGCCCGGCGCCATACAGCGCGCTTTCGCGGTAGCCGGCGCCATCCGGGGCGGTGATGTCGAACAGGTGGATCTTGCGGTAGCGCGCGATCTCCTGGCCCTCCGGGTCGAACAGGAGGGTGGTGTTGAACAGCGTGCCCTCTCCCTGTTCGATGATCGATCCGCCATGGACGTGGATGCGGTTGGCCCGCGCCACGCCGCGCAGGAATTCATAGGCCGCCCCGCCTTCGCCGCCGGGTTCGGGCAGGGCTTCGGCCGCGGCGTTGCGGGCTTCACGCCCACCGCCGAGGTTGGTCCAGGTCTCCGGCAGGCTGACCAGATCGGGGCGGTCTGCGGCGATGGCGGCCTCGATCAGGCGGCGGGCCTGGTCGATATTCGTGGCCTTGTCCGAGCCCTGGTTCATCTGCACGACGGCGATGCGCATGCCTCGGCCTTCCTGGTATGGGCCGGCATCAAGCATCCGCGCCGACGCCGCGACAAGTGGGGCTCAGCGGCGGGGGCGGGGCCACTCGATGCGGGGCTCGGTGCGGCCATCCCCGGCGCGGGGGTCCCGGCCCTGATTGTCCCGGCCCCGGTCGTCGCGGCTGCGATCTCCCCTCGGCCGGTCCTCATCATCCTGGTCCTGCCATGCCGGCGGGGCAGGGGGGGCGGCGCGGGGGCGTGCGATGGGCGGAGGCTCCGCCGGCGGGCGGCGATAGGCGGGCTCGGCGGGCGGGTGGGCCGGGATCGGCTCGGCCCAGTCCTCCTCCGACGGCGGCGGGCGGCGGCGCCCGGGATCAGGCAGGCGCTGCTCCGGCATACGGAGTGAAAGGCTTCGCAACTCGGTCTGGATCTCGTCGAGTTGCGCCTCGATCTGGTCGAGCCGTCCCTTCACTCCGAAGACGCTGAACGGCATCAGCAGCCAGGAAAGCCCCACGACCAGCAGCAGCACCAGGGCGATCAGCCCGGTCCAGTCCGGCAGGCCGGGGATGGTCAGTGCGGCCTGGATGTCGTGCAGCATCGGCGGATCATCCCCCCGTCACGCTCATATGCCGGGCCACGGCGGGGGCCTGGCGGGCGCGGTCGATGACGAAATCATGCCCCTTCGGCTTGCGGGCGATGGCCTCCAGGATCGCCTGGCGCAGCCCCGCATCATCCAGCCCGGGGTCGCGCAGCGGGCGGCGAAGATCGGCCGCGTCATCCTGGCCGAGGCACATGTACAGCGTGCCCGTGCAGGTCAGCCGCACGCGGTTGCAGCCCTCGCAGAAATTATGGGTCATCGGCGTGATGAAGCCGATCCGCCCGCCCGTCTCCGCCACGCGGTAGTAGCGGGCGGGGCCACCGGTGACGTAGTCGCTTTGCTCCAGCGTCCAGTTCTGCGCCAGGCGCTGCTTCACCAGGGACAGCGGCAGATACTGGTCGGTCCGGTCGCCGCTGATATCGCCCATCGGCATGGTCTCGATCAGGCAGAGGTCGAAGCCATGTTCGCCGCACCAGGCGAGCATGCGGTCATACTCATGCTCATTCACGCCCTTCAGCGCGACGGCGTTGATCTTGACGTGCAGCCCGGCGGCCTTGGCGGCGAAGATGCCATCCAGCGTCGGCTCGATCTTGCCCCAGCGGGTGACGGCGGCGAAGGTCGCGGGGTCCAGCGTATCGAGGCTGACATTGATGCGGCGGACACCGGCATCGAACAGGTCCCCGGCCATTTTCACCAATTGCGTGCCGTTGGTGGTGACCGTCAGCTCGCGGAGCCCGCCCTCGCCGAGGCGCGCGCCGAGGCTGCGGAACAGGCCGATGACGTTCTTCCGCACCAGCGGCTCCCCGCCCGTCAGGCGGATCTTGTCCACGCCGAGGCCGATGAAGGTGCCGCAGAGGCGGTCCAACTCCTCCAGCGTCAGGACCTCCGCCTTGGGGAGGAAGGTCATGTCCTCCGACATGCAATAGACGCAGCGGAGGTCGCAGCGGTCGGTGACCGATACGCGGAGATAGCTGACCCGCCGGCCGAACGGATCGATCATGAAGCGCGGTCCCCCGGAGAAGTGGCGCCGCCCGTACTGGAAAGGGCTGGCGCAGGGAGGCATTTGGTCCGCGACCCCCCAGGGATGCAACCCCCAGGGATGTAACCCCCAAGGAGTTATACCAGCAGCGTCACCGCGCCGGTGATCAGCAGCAGCGTCAGCGCCGCCTTGCGATACAGCCGTTCCGGCAGGACCCGGAACAGCCGCGTGCCGATCGGCACGCACAGCAGCAGGATGGGCAGCAGCAGCATGCACTTCGCCACCGCCGCCCAGCCGATCAGCCCGCCCAGCGCCGGCGGGATGACGGAGACGATGGCGATGGTGGCGAAGAACAGAATCAGGTTCGCCCGATGCTCCTTCGCCGCCTCCGGCCCCGCCAGCAGATAGAGGATCACCGGCGGCCCGCTCATCCCCGTCGCCCCCTTCAGCAATCCGGCGACGGTACCGACGGCGAGGTTCAGCGGCAGCGGCCGGCTGCCGTGATAGCGCCAGCCCGAGGACAGCAGCAGGCCGAAGACCAGCACGAAGGCGCCGATGCAACGCCGCAGCAGGTCCTGGTCCGCGGTCAGCAGGATGAAGGCGCCGATCGGAGTCGCGAGCACGGCTGCGCCGCCGATCGGCAGGATCACCCGGCGGTTGGCATCCCCGAAGGCCTTGGGCAGCAATTGCAGCGAAACCGCGAGTTCCATCATCAGCATGACCGGGATGCCGATGCGCGGCCCCCAGAGCACCGAATAGGCCGGCGCCAGCAGCACCGCGGTGCCGAAGCCGGAATAGCCGCGCATGATACCGGCGATCGCGGTGATGGCGGCGGCGGCGTAGATCCTGGGGTCGCCCAGCAGGGCGATGAGTTCGGCGGGCAGGCTGTCCATCAGGCGTCGTCCTCGATTGCCTCGAGCGCCACCTGGTCCACATGGATCAGGACCTTGCCCGCATGCTCGAAATTCACGGTCACGCGATGGCCGGTCACGGATTGGACCTGGCCATGGCCCCAATCGGGGCGGGCGGGAAG
>CANJXD010000506.1 GCA_947478535.1 Acetobacteraceae bacterium | reverse complement strand
TTATCGCCGCAAGCCTCAACGACCGGCCCAGGAAGACGCTCGACTACGCCACCCCAAACGAGGCCTTCAACAGCCTACTTGCAAAGCTGGCCAGCCGGGGCGAAACACAGAGCCGCGGTGGTGTTCGCTACGGATGTTGAATCCACCAACTGTAAACTTTTTCAACAGTTTTGGCTGCGCCTTGCAGTCATCGCTCTATCCATATCGACCGAATAGACAATCGATGGAGAGGCCTCCCCGGACCTGCCACAAGGCGACCGGTGCCGTGCCGTCTTTCGGGCAGGCGAGGCAGGTTTTTCGGGTTTGGCGACGACCTGCCCGACCAGGTCGAGGTCGGGTCCGCAGGCAGCGGGAGGCCAGGCGCGGCGCCCGCGCAGCTCCCCCGCGCTGCCTACTTCGCGGCTTCGTCGCGGAAATAGGGCTCGATCGTGCCCTTCAGCTTCATGGTCAGCGGGTTGCCCTTGCGGTCCACCGCCTTGCCGACCGACACCTTCACCCAGCCTTCGCTGAGGCAGTATTCCTCGACATTCGTCTTCTCGACGCCGTTGAAGCGGATGCCGATACCACGGGCGAGCAGCGCCTCCTGGTAGTGGGGGCTGCGCGGATCGACGGAAAGCCGGTCGGGGAAGGTATCGCTCATCCTCGCCCCATAATCGCGCGGAGCGCGGATGCCAAGGGGCTCCCGGTGGCTAGGCCAGCCGCTTGAGGGCCGCGAGAAACCGTTCGGCGGCGAGCTCGGGGGGCCAGGGGCGCCAGGCATCCCCGCCAAAGGCCGGCAGCAGCGGATCCGCCTGCATGACTTTCGCCCGGATGCCGAGCGTGTCCCGCACCTCGGCCGGCGACCAGCCCGCGACATGCACCGCCTCCGCCGCCGCCATGGCGATATCGCATTTCTTGTGCAGCGCCTTGGCCGCCGCATCCCAGGGGGGCAGCGCATAGCGGGTGGCGATGACGGCGGAGAGGCGTTCCTGCAACTGCAGGAAACCCGGGCCGAGAAAGGGCTTGAGGGGAGAGATGCAGTCGAAATTCGTCAGCCCCTCCTCCCCGTCATGCAGCAATTCGCGCCGGGCCTCGGCCCGCGTCGGCGCCGGCTTCGCGGCCTGGCGAAGTGCCAGCACGGCCAGCGAATGCTGCGCGACAGACAGCGGCGCGCCGGGCCAGACGGAATGCCCGCCCCAGCGGAAAGTCCGCGCCAGGCCGATGGCCAGATCCTCATCGGTCCAGTCGAAGGGGGTGGGGGCGAGCAGATCGAGCCGCCGGCCGGAAGGCAGGCGCACCCAGGCGCGCGATGCCCTCCCCTTCCCGCTGCTGGCCGTCTCGCTCATCCGCCGCAGGCTACCCCGCGGGGGCGGCGCGGGAAACCGGTTGCGTTCGGTCATTGCGGCGCGGGATGGCGGTTCGTAGTCTCGCCGGCATGAAATTCCTCCATGCGGCGGATATCCACCTCGACAGTCCAATGGCGGGGTTGCAGTCCCGTGCCGACCTGCCGCCCGAATTGCTGCGGGACTGCACCCGGCGGGCCTTCACGGCGCTGATCGACCTGGCGATCGCCGAGGATGTGGCCTTCCTGATCATCGCCGGCGACCTGTATGATGGGGATTGGCGGGATTTCTCCACCGGGCTGTTCTTCGCCGAACAGATGCGCCGGCTCGGCGACCGGCCCTGCTTCCTGCTGCGCGGGAACCACGATGCGCGGTCCGTCATCACCAAGGACCTGCGGCTGCCCGGCAATGTGCACGAGTTTTCCACCCGCACCTGCCAGACGCATACCCTCGACGATCTCCGCATCGCCCTGCACGGCCATTCCTTCCCGGACCGCGCGGTGCCGGAGGACCTGTCGGAAAAATATCCTGAACCACGATCCGGCTGGCTGAACATCGGCCTGCTGCACACTTCCGCCGATGACCCCGGCGAGCACGCGACCTACGCCCCCTGCACGCCGGGAAAGCTGCGCCTCAAGGGGTACGATTATTGGGCGCTCGGCCATATCCATCAGCGGCGCGTGCTGCAGGAACGCCCCTGGATCGTGTTCCCCGGCAATATCCAGGGCCGCCATGCGAAGGAAACCGGCGCCAAGGGCTGCAGCCTCGTCACGGTGGAGGATGGCCGGATCACCGGCGTCGAACATCGCGCGGTGGATACGCTGCGCTGGGCGATGCTGTCGGTCGATGTGACCGGCGCCGATGTCGCCACGCTGACCGGCCGCATCGCGGAGGCCGTGCGCGCCGCGCTGATGGAGGCGGAGGACCGGCCCGTGCTGGCGCGCCTCGAACTGCGTGGGGAGACTGCGTTGCACGGGACGCTCGCCGGCGATGCCGAACGCCTGGCCGCGGAATGCCGCAACGCCGCCATCGATGCCGGCGGCCGGCTCTGGGTGGAAGCCGTGAAGCTCCGCACCCGGCCCCTCCGCGTGATGGAGGAAGGCGTGCTGGACCCGCTGCGCGCCGCCTTCACGGCGGGGCTCGTCGACCCTGGCCGGGTGGAGGCGTTGCTCAAGGATTTCGAGGCGCTGCGCGCCAAGGTACCGAAGCCCGTGCGCGATGCACTCGACCTGCCGCGCGATGACGCGGGGCTGGCGCGGCTGGCGGAGGAAGCCTGGGGGCTGGCGGCGGCGGCCATCGCCGCGGAGGACGCGGCATGAGGCTCCGCCGGCTGGACCTGCTGCGCTACGGCCATCTGGAGGATTTGACGCTCCAATTCCCCGAAGCGGCGCCGCTGGTGGTGGTGCTGGGCGCCAATGAGGCGGGGAAATCGACGGCACTGGCGGCGATCGGCGATGCGCTGTTCGGCTTCCCCCACCGCACGCCCTACGCCTTCCGGCACGATATGAACCAGCTTCGCCTCGGCTTCGCGGTGACCGCGCGGGATGGCTCCCGGGGCGACTTCATCCGCCGCAAGGCGCGCAAGGACCCGCTGCTCGACAGCGCGGACAACCCACTGCCGGAAACCGCGCTGCTGCGCTTCCTCGGCGGCGCCCCGCGTGAGGTGTTTGAGACGACCTACGGGCTCAACGGCGCCCGGCTGCGCGACGGCGCGCAATCCCTGCTGGAAAGCGGCGGCGAGGCGGGCGAGAGCATCCTGGCCGGCATGGGCCTGCCGCATCTCCGCAAGGCGCTGGACAGGCTGGACCGGGATGCGAAGGCGCTGCACGGCGATGGCCGTACCCAGCGGGCGCTGGCCGTCGCGACGGATGCCTGGAAGCAGAAGGATGACGCCGCGGCCGAAGCCGCCGTCAGGCCGCGGGACTGGCTCGCGGCGGAAGCGGCGCTGGCCGCGGCAGTCGCCGAAATCGCGACGGTGACGCAGCTGTCGGCGGCACTGACGGCAGAGACGGCGCGGCTCAATCGCCTGCGGCGGGTGCTGCCCAAGCTGGCCGGGCTGACGGAGCGCCGCGCGAGCCTGCTGGAAGTGGCGGATGCGCCGGTGCTGGCGGGCGATACGGCGGCGCGGCTGATGACGCTGGTCGATGGGCTGCGGAAGGCCACCGAAGACCAGGGCCGAGAGGCCGCCGAAGCGCGGTTGCTGGCGGAACAGCACGCTACCGTGGTGACGGACCCGGCGGTGCTCGACGTGCAGGATGAGATCGAAAGCCTCGCGGCGGAGCGGTCCCGCATCCTGAAGGCGGAAACGGATCTGCCGACGGTGGAACGCGCCGTCGCCGCCTATCGTGCCACGGTCGCGGAAGCCGCCGCGCAGCTCGGTACCGCCGCCACCGCCGAAGCGGTGCGCGATGCCCTGCCCCGGCAGACGGACCGGCAGAAGGCGCTGGACCTGGCGCGCAGGCGGAGCGTGCTGGCGGCCCGGCTGGAAACGGCGGAATCCGCCTGCCGCAAGGCGCAGCGGGGGCGTGACGCGGCGGCCCTGGCGCTGGCCGAGGCGGTGGCGCCGGCACCCTCCGCGCCGCTGTCCCATGCGCTGGAAACGGCGCAGGCGGAAGGGCCGCTCGACCGGGACCTGGCGGCGGCGGACCATGCGCTGGCGCTGGCCGCGCGGAAGCGGGCGGCGGCACTGGCGGGACTGGCATTGTGGGGCGGGGACGCGGCGGCGCTGGCGGCCTGCAAGCTGCCGCTGCCGAGCGCGGAGGCGGCGGCGGCCCAAGGCCTTCTCGCGGCGGAAGCCACGCTGGCCGGCGCGCGCGACGCGGCCGTGAAGCTCGCGGCGGAGGTCGCGGCGCTGGAACTGGCGGTGGCGCATCTCGAACGGGGTGAGACGGTGCCGACGCGCGATGTCATCGCCGGCGAGCGTGGGCGCCGCGATGCCGCATGGCGGTCGCTGCGCGGGGTTCTGGAAGGCGGCGCGACGCTCGACGCCGCGCTGCCCGATCGCTTCGAGGCCCTGCGTGACGGCGCCGACCGGCTGGCCGATGCGCGCGCCGATGATGCCCAGCGG
>CANJXD010000505.1 GCA_947478535.1 Acetobacteraceae bacterium | reverse complement strand
GGCCGGCGAGTTCGGCATGCAGCGCGTCGATGTCATCGACCTCGAGGTAGCCGAACCAGCTATGGTCGCCGGTCTCGGCGGCGGTCAGGCCGCCCGGGCAATGGCCGATCATCAGCCGCACTGCGCCGCGCGTCAGCATCCGCCAGCCCTGCATCTCCTCCCACCCCAGCGTGAAGCCCAGCGCATCCCGGCAATAGGCCGCCATCGCCTCCAGGTCCTTCGCCGCCAGCACATAGGCGAAGGACCGCATCGTCTCGTCATCCATCTCATCGTTCTCCTGCCCGAAACGCTGCCCAGCGCGTCTGGCTTGCGTTAGGCTATGGACCACAAGACGCCGGAGTTGCCCATGTTCGCCCTGCTCATCCTAGCTGCCCTCGCCTGGGGTGCCATCCATATCGGCATCGCCGGCACCGCCTTGCGCGGCCGTTTCGTCGCCGTGCTGGGGGAGGGCAAGTTCACCCTCGTCTTCTCCCTGCTCTCCTTCGTCTCGATCTTCCTGATGGTCATGGCCTGGCGCCGGGTGGAGACGACGCAGCTATGGTTCGCCGGCGCCGAACTACGCTGGCTGCTGGCGGCGCTGATGTGGCCGGTCTTCGTGCTGTTCATGGCCAGCCACAAGCGCAACCCGACCGCGGTCGGCAACAAGGGCCTGGGCGAGGAACCCCGTGGTATCCAGCGCGTGACGCGCCATCCGATGCTGTGGTCCTTCGGCCTCTGGGCCGCGATCCACATGATTGGCAATGGCGATACCGCGGCGCTGGTGTTCTTCGGCGCCTTCCTGGTCACCGCCTTCGCCGGCATGCCGTCGATCGACGCCAAGCTTGCCGCGCGCCACCCGGACCGCTGGCCCGGCTTCGCAGCCAAGACCTCCGTCATCCCCTTCGCCGCCATCCTGGCCGGGCGCAATCACTTCGCGTTCAAGGAAATCGGCGTCATGCCCTTCGCCGTCGGTACCCTGCTCTGGGCCGTGGTGCTGCATTTCCACCGGACGTTCTTCGGTGTGCCGGTGCTGATCTTCGGCTGATCCTCACCGGACCTTGAACCGGGCCCCCGGCCCCTTTATCCCACTCCGAAAGGCCGGGGATCACCACCACCATGCAGGAAGTCCTGACCGCGGCGGATGCCGATGACAGCCCGCGCGCGCGCGTGGCCCGCCTCGTCGCCTCCGCGCGTTTCCAGCAGGCGATCATCGCGCTGATCCTGCTGAACGCGGTGACGCTGGGGCTCGAGACATCGGACAGCGTGATGGCGGCGATGGGCGGGCTGCTGCACGCGGTCGACCACGCCCTGCTGCTGATCTTCACGGCGGAACTCGCGCTGCGGCTCTATGCTTTCCGCGGCCGGTTCCTGGGCGATCCCTGGGGTATCTTCGACCTGCTCGTGGTTGGCATCGCCTGGGCGCCCGCCACCGGCCCGCTTTCCGTCCTCCGCGCGCTGCGTGTGCTCCGTGTGCTGCGGCTGATGAGTATCGTGCCGTCGCTCCGCAACGTGGTGGAAGCGATGCTCGCCGCGCTGCCGGGCATGGGCAGCATCGTGCTGCTGATGGGGTTGATCTTCTATGTCTTCGCCGTCATGGGCACCAAGCTGTTCGGCGATGTGATGCCGGAACAGTTCGGCGATCTCGGCGCCGCGCTCTTCACCCTGTTCCAGCTGATGACGCTGGATGACTGGGCGAACATCGTGAAGCCGGCGATGGAACATCATGGCTGGGCGATGGTCTATTTCCTGCCCTTCATCCTGATCGCGACTTTCGTGGTGCTGAACCTGTTCATCGGCGTCATCGTCGAAAGCATCCAGACACTGCGGGAACAGAAGACAAGCGTGGATGCCCGCACCGCCCAGGCGGCGACGGACGCCGCCCGCAGCGAGGCGCATCTCGATGCCCGCGCACTGCTGGTCGAAATCCGCGCCTTGCGCGCTGAGGTGGCGGCCCTGCGGTCTGGTGGGAACTGACCGCCCTGCGGTCTGGTGGAGAGTGACCGCGCGGCAGCAGTCGGTGATTTGACCACCGCCGCCCGCCGGGTCTAGGCAGATCGCAGCGATTGACCGCCTCGGATTGCCCCATGCCCGCACCCGCCCACCGCCCCGTCATGCTCGCGATCCTCGATGGCTGGGGCTGGCGCGAGGATGTGGCGGACAATGCCGTGCGCCAGGCCGTCACCCCCTGCTTCAATGCCCTCTGGGCGGCCGGGCCGCGCGCCTTCCTCCGCACCTCCGGCCTCGATGTCGGGCTGCCGGCGGGGCAGATGGGCAATTCGGAGGTCGGGCACCTCAATATCGGCGCTGGCCGCGTCGTCATGCAGGATTTGGTGCGCATCGATGCCGCCTGCGCCGATGGCTCCATCGCCACTCTGGCCAACCTGACGGCGCTGCTGGGCCGGGTGAAGGCCAGCGGCGGCACGCTGCACCTGATGGGCCTTCTCTCCGAAGGCGGCGTCCACAGCCATCAATCCCATGCCGTGGCCCTGGCCAAGGCCGCGACGGCGGCCGGCATTCCCGTCGCCATCCACGCCTGGACCGATGGGCGGGATACCGCGCCCGATTCCGCCGTGGGCTTCCTGGGCAAGTTCGAGGCGGCGCTGCCCGAAGGTGCCCGCGTCGCGACGATCTGCGGCCGCTACTTCGCGATGGACCGCGACAATCGCTGGGAACGCGTCTCCCAGGCCTATGACGTGATGGTCTCCGCCAAGGGCGCCCGCTACCCGACCGCGGCGGCCGCAGTCACCGCCGGGCAGGCCGCCGGCAAGACCGATGAATTCATCCCCGCCGCCGCCATCGGGGCGTATCGCGGCATGGCGCATGGCGATGGCCTGCTCTGCTTCAACTTCCGCGCCGATCGGGTGCGGGAGATCCTGACGGCGCTGCTGGACCCTGCTTTCAACGGATTTGCGGCGGAGCCAACCATCCGCTTCGCCGCCGCCGGCGGGATGACGGAATACAGCAACGCCCTGAACCCCTTCCTGCTGACCTTGTTCGCCGCGCAATCCATGGCGGATATCCTGGGCGAAGTCGCCAGCCGCGCCGGGCTCCGCCAGCTTCGCATGGCGGAGACGGAAAAATACCCGCACGTCACCTACTTCCTGAATGGTGGGGAGGAGACGGCCTATCCTGGTGAGGACCGCATCATGGTCCCCTCGCCGAAGGTCGCGACCTATGATCTGCAGCCGGAAATGTCGGCGCCGGAACTCGCGGCCAAGGCGGTGGCGGCGATCGGCACCGGCACCTACGACCTCATCGTGCTGAACTTCGCCAATGCCGACATGGTGGGCCATACCGGCAACCTCGCCGCCGCGACCAAGGCGTGCGAGGCGGTGGATGCCGGGCTTGCCAGCATCGCGGCGGCGATCCGCACCGCCGGCGGCTGCCTGCTGGTGACGGCGGATCACGGCAATGCGGAGCTGATGCGGGACCCGGTCTCCGGCGGGCCGCATACCGCGCACACCACCAATGTCGTACCCGTGCTGCTTCTGGGCGGGCCGGACGGGAAGACACTCGGCGATGGCAGGCTGGCCGATATCGCACCGACACTGCTGGCCCTGCTGGGCCTCCCTCAGCCCGCGGCGATGACCGGGCAGTCCCTGCTGCGCGGCTGATGCCGCTGGCGCCTTCAGGGCGTTAGGAAAATGTTCCAGAAATGCAGGAAGATCGGCACGGGCGGGGAATTTATCTGAGCACCCCGCCCAGAATCGCACCTAAAAGCCATCAAACCGCTTAGTGATGAGTTCGCCACACCCCTATCGGGGGGGCAAGGCTCGGAAGAATCTCCGATGATCGCAGCTCCCACCCGCTTGTTGCATGGCGCCTTCGGCACCCGCCGCGCCATCGACCTGCCCGCAGCGATGGGCCCGGCGCTGGCGCGCATGCCCTGGTGCCACCGCGTGCTGGCGGAAAATCTGCTGCGCACCGCGGATGCCGAGACAGCGCAGGCCGGCCGTGCCACGCTGCTGGCCTGGCTGGAGACCGGGCGGAGTGCCGAGGAACTTCCCTTCGCGCCCGGCCGCATCCTGATGCATGACACGACCTGCGGCCCGGCCCTGGTGGACATCGCCGCGATGCGGGATGCGCTGGCCGCGGCGGGCGGCGACCCCGCCCGGCTGAACCCGGCCGTACCGGTCGCGACCTCGGTCGATCATTCCGTCGCGGTCGATCTCGCCGGCACGCGGGCGGGCCTTGCCGTGAACATGGCGCGGGAGATGGATCGCAACGCGGAGCGCTATCGCTTCATGAAGTGGGCGGCGCAGGCTGTCGCGGGCTTTCGGGTGTTCCCGCCCGGCACTGGCATCATGCACACCATCAACCTCGAACGCCTGGCCACCGTCATCGCGACGGAAAGCCGGGATGGCGAGGATTGGGCGGTGCCGGATACGCTGGTCGGCACCGACAGCCACACCCCGATGATCAACGC
>CANJXD010000504.1 GCA_947478535.1 Acetobacteraceae bacterium | reverse complement strand
GTGCGAAGGTTTCTCCCCTCCAGCAACTACTGTCGCTGCCGGATCTGTTGGCGCAGGCGCGCGATGCCGAACAGCGGCGGGACTTCACGGCCGCTGCCTCCCTGCTCGATACCGCGCTGACGCGGGCGCCGAACAATTTCGACGTGCTGTTCCTGCGCGGCCGCGTCGCGCTGGCGCTGGGCGACCAGACGGCGGCGGAACGGTTTGCCCGCGCCGCCCTGAAGCAGCGCCCGGGCCATGTCCGGCCCACCGTCCTGCTCGCCCGCATCGCCGGCACCGCGAACCTCCATCAGGAATCGGCGGATCTCTGGGCTGCCGTACCCGCGGGGGATGCGGCCTATCGCGAAAGGCTCATCAAGCGCGGTCGCAGCCTGATGGCGATCTCCCAGCCCCTCGAAGCCATGGCGGAATTTGGTGAGGCCATTGCGCTGGACCCGCGGGATCGTGATGGCTTGCGCGGCATTGCCGAGGCGGTGGAAGCCGTGGGCGCGCTGCGCCAGGCGGTTGGCCATTGGCACCGCTACCTTTCCCAAGCGCCGGACGATGGCGGTGCGCGCACCCATCTGCGGGAGTTGGAACACCGCCTGCAGCCGCCGCAGGGCTTGGCCTCCCCGCTCAGCAACCCCGAACTCCGCGCCTGGTCCGGCACCCTGCAGGGCGTGGCGCTGGCGGAAGCCGCGACGCCCTGCCCTGGCCTGCAATTGCGGCCGGTGGGCGGGGCCCTGGGCTATGCGGTGGCGGAAGCACGGGAACGCCGGCCGGGGGAACTGCCCGGCTTCGGCCTCTGGCTGTCCACCACCACCATGGCGGCGGCGGCCTTCACGCTCGCCCCTGAAGCCCGCGCCAACCTGGGACACGGCATGGGCATGGCCATCGAACTTCGTGGCCTCGGCTGCGGGGCGGAAGATACCATCGGCGTATCCCTGCTTCTGGAAGGCGATGAAGGCCCGGCGCGGGTGCTGGACAGTTGGCGCATCGGCAGCCGCCCCCGACTGTTGCGCTTCGACCTCCGGCCTTCCCAGGCTGAACTCGCGGCCCTCGGCCGCGGGCGGCTGGCGCTGGTGCTGCGCCTCGATGGCCCGGCCACCATCACCCTGCTGCCGCCGCGCCCGCTCCGCCGGCTGGCCGCGCCCTCGGCTCAGCGGGGCGGCTTCGAGACGCCGCACCTGGCTTTGGCGCTGCATGCGCTCGGCCTGTCGCCGGTGATGGAGCGCGCGCCGCAACGGCCCCTGCAACGCACCGCGGCGCCCTTCTCGCTGGTCCGGGTCGCGGCGGATGGGCTGGATCTTGCCCCCCTGCTCGCCACGGTGGAGGCCGTGCTGCGGGAGGGCAACCTGCCATTCTGCTGCGTGGTGCAACTGGCACCCGGCGCACCGGAGGCAACGCTTGCCACGCTGCGGAACATCGCCGCCGCGGATCCGAGGCTGTTGCTGGAAGCCGCCTCGCCGCCGCCCGATGGGATTCTCGTGATCGACCTGGCGCCGGGGGAAGTGCCGCCACCGGGCTGGCTCGCCGCGCGGGTCGATGGCGGGGCCGCGTCGACGGTGGCGGCATGATCGCGCGCCATCGCCAGGGCGCCGGTCACCAGAGTGCCGGTCACCAGGGCATCGCCGAAGGGACCAGCCGATGCTGACCAACCAGGCGGCGAACCAGGCCGGATACGGTGCGCTGCTGCTGCGCCGGACCGTGGCCGGAGAGGCACTGCTCACGGGATGGGCGATGCCCGATGCGGCGCAGCCCGACCTGCTGCCCGAGATCGCCTTCGAAGCCGAGGGCGGTGGCCATTGGCTGCTGACCTGTGAAGCCGAGGCCGCGCCCGGTGACAACGCCCCTGCCGGGTCCCGCCTGTTCGCCTGCCCCTTGCCGTTGGCGCTGCGCGATGGGGTCGCGCGGCGCGTAAGGGCCTGGCATCTCGGCACCGGGCGGGAGTTGCCGGGCTCGCCGCTGACCCTGCAGGCCGAGGGGGCGCTGGGCGCGGCGTCGGAGGCATCGCGCCCTGCCGGGCCGCCGCTCGACCGCTGGCTCGTGCCACTGGCCGGTCACATCGGTGGCATGCCCGCCACGGCGCTGACCGAGGGGCTCTGGGCCTCCGCCGAGAAGCCGGCGCTGTCGCTTCGCTATGAGCTGACCTTTGTCGATGGCGGCAAGGCCGACACACCGCCGGCCCGCGCCGTGCGCCTGCTGGCGGAAGCGGCGACGCCGCGCATCGCGCTGCATTGGCTGCCGGAATGGCTCATGCCGGCGCCGGGCGAGACGAGAGCCATCCACGTGCAGGCCTGGCTGCCGGAAGCGACCGAGCCGGCCATGCAGGCGCAGGTCGAGGTCTGGCTGTCGCGGCGAGACGGCGCGATCTTCACCCCGCTGCGCCGCCTGCGCCGTTCCCGCATCTTCCGCCGCCCTGCCCTGGTCGAGGCCGAGTTGTCGGTGACGGCGGAGGAAGCCGCCGCCGGCCGCCTGTGGATCAGCCTCGTGGCCCTGCAGGCGAAGGGCCTGGCCAGTGCCCCGCCCTGCCTGGGCGGCGTGCCGGAGCCGGAAACGGCGCCCCGGATGGAAGATTGGCGGCTGCAGAGCGCCTTTCACGCGCTGGCCGGGCTGGTGCGGGCGCATGGCGATGCGGCGGCGGAAAGCCATCCGCTGCTGCCGCTATCGCCGCCCGCCGGCCTGTCCCTGGCCGTGCCGGCCGAGGCCGCCGCCGGCTGGCATCCCTTCACCCAGGTGATCCTGCCCGTCTACAACGGCGATACTGTGGTACGCCGCTGCCTGCGGGCGCTCAGCACGGCGGCGACGGGGCCGATAGAGGTTGTCATCATCGATGATGGCAGCCGCGACCTGACGGCGGCGATGCTGCGGGAGGAAGCGGCGCGCGACCCGCGCCTGGTGCTGCACCGCCGCGACATCAACCGGGGCTACACCAAGTCGATCAACGAAGGCGTGCTGATGACGCGCGCGGATTGGGTGGTGGTGCTGAATTCGGACACCGTCGTGTCGCGCGGCTGGCTGGACCGGCTTTTCGCGGCCGCCCGTGCCCGGCCCGGCACCGGCATGGCCGGCCCACTCTCCAACGCCGCGACCTGGCAGAGCATCCCCGCCGTCCGGGGCAGTGATGGCGGCTGGTCCACCAATGACGTCATCGAGGCGCGGCATGTCGAACGCGTGCAGGCCCTTCTCACGGCGTCCTCTGAACGGGCCTATCCGGAATTCCCGCTGCTGAACGGGTTCTGCACCCTGATCGCGCGCGACGTCTTCGACCATATCGGCCTGTATGACGAGGAAGCCTTCCCCGTCGGCTATGGGGAGGAGACGGATCTGTGCCTGCGGGCACGCCGCGCCGGCTTCCGCCTGGCGGTTGCCGATGACTGCTTCGTCTATCACGAGAAAAGCGTCAGCTTCGGCTCCGCCAATCGCAGCCGCCTGACCAGGGCCGGGGGGCTTGAGATGACGAACAAGCATCTGGGCGTGACGATCCCGGCACTTGAGCAGCGAATGCAGAACTGCCCACCGATGGCACGACTTCGTGCCCGGATGATGGACCTCCTGACGGAGCTCGACTGAGAATGCCGAAGATCACCTTCGTGCTGCCGGTGCGCGGTGGAAGCGGCGGCGCCCATTCCGTGGTGCAGGAGGTCACGGCGCTGCGTGAACTCGGCGTCGAGGCGCGGGTGATGGTCAACCGCGCGAATGCCGAAAGCTTCGCCACGGCCTATGACCGCTTCGACTGGGTGCAGGAGGGTGGGCTCGCGGTGTTCGACGGGCCAAGGGACCTGGCCGGCCTGGTGAGCGATTCCAACGTGGTGATCGCGACGACCAACACCTCCGTCCATTCGATGGCGGAGGCGATCGCCGCGACCCGCGGCGCCAACTTCCGCACCGGCTATTATGTGCAGGACTACGAACCGCTGTTCTACGCCGCCGGCACCGCGGAGCATGCGCTGGCAGTGGCCAGCTTTTCCGTCCTTCGCAACTGCACCTATTTCGCCAAGACCAGCTGGCTGACCGGCGTGGTGCATGCCGCCCACGGCCACCACGCCCAGCTTGTCGTGCCGAGCATCGACCACGGCATCTACCGGCCGCGCCGCCGGCCCGCGAATGACCGCCGCGTGGTGGCCGCGATGGTACGCCCAAGCACGCCGCGCCGCGCGCCAAAGCGCACGCTGGCCATGCTGGCGCGGCTCGCCGCCGGGGAATTCGGCGATGTGGAGGCCGTGGCCTTCGGCACCGACGCGGCGGAACTGGCGGAAGCCGGCTTCACCCTGCCGGATGGCGTGCGCCTGGTGGGCCAGTTGAAGCAGGTGGAGGTCGCAGAACTGCTGCGCGGCAGCGACCTGTTCCTCGACCTGTCGGACTATCAGGCCTTCGGGCGCACGGCAGCGGAAGCCATGGCCTGCGGCTGCATCGCCGTGGCGCCGGCGCTCGGCGGCAC
>CANJXD010000503.1 GCA_947478535.1 Acetobacteraceae bacterium | reverse complement strand
GGATCGAGACGGTGGAGGAGGATTGCGCAATCAACGTGACCAATGTGCCGACCAGGAAGGGCGGCAGCCAGGCATCACCCCCGAAGGCGAGCACGATGCGGACGATCTCCATGTCGCGCAGCGGCGCGGCGCTCGTCTTGATCAGGCCAAGGCCCAGCAGCATGCAACCAAGCCCGGCCACGGCCGCCAGGAGCGGACGCCAGCGCCCCCCACCATCCGCCGCGAAGTAGCTGGCGAAGCCGGCGACCCCCAATAGCCACAGGGCAGCGACGCGCAGATCCAGCGTTGCCAACAGCACAAGGCCCGCGGTCCCAACATTGGCCCAGGCGAGCAGAGGCAGGACGCGGCGCGGCGGGATCATCCCGGCGGCGCGCATCGAGGCGGTGATGAAGGTCACCGCATTGCTGCTCTGGGTGAGCAAACCCAGCATGAGGCCGAGGAATGCGGCCTGGACAGGGCCGCGCGTGCCCTTGGCCATCGCCTCGCGCATCCGCCCCCCGGCCATGGCGGCGAGTTGGCCGGACAGGCCCTTCACGCCGAGGAAGAAGAGGCCAAGGCCCCCGAAAAGGCCAGTCAGCATATCCATCAGGGACGTCGCAGTGCGATCGCAAGCAGGGAGACGGTCGCCAGCAGTCCGAGGCCCGCGCAGATGAAGAGAATGAGGCGCAATTCGCCGTATCGGCGATCCGCCGCCGCGGCAGCCTGCGTCGCCTCGCTGCGATGCGCCTCCACCAGGGCGTCGGCCAATTCGTCGAACTGGACCTGGAGTGCGCGGTCCGCCCCGCGGATCGCGACGTCCGCTGCAGCTTGTCCGGCGAGCGTGGTCAGATCGGCGTTGGCGATGACCTGGCCGTAGCGTTCCAACAGAGCGGCATGGGCGCCTTGGATTGCAGGCGTGCGCCCGGCGGCGAGGTCATGCGTTCGGGAGGCCCGCCCGAGTTCGGTCTGTACCTGCCCGGCGGCTGCTTCGAAGCCGGCGCGATGGCGCGGGGAAAGCGTCGGGTCGCGGTCGCGCAGAAGGATGTTTTTCCATTCCTGGACCTGAACGCCGAAGCTCGCCTGGGTGTTCCGCATCGCATCCAGCGAGGCGGCGAGGGCGCTCAGGCGCGCGCGGCTCTCGGACTCGGCAGCGTGGCTGTACCAGAGGGCAAAGAGGCCTGCTCCGGCTTGGGTAAGTATCAGCAATCCCACCAATCCGCCGAGCTTCATGCGCCGATTCCGATCAGTGGCGCGCGTCGGTACAGAAATATAATTTCTAGACATGGGGTTAACTCTTCGGGGATCCCCCCGTAGTGGGAGCCTTGCAATACTTCGTCAACCCGCGCACCGATATATCGAGATATCGTCATGACAAAGGGTGGATTAATGGGGTTTCATACGGTGTCGCCGCAACGTGCATTTTTGAAGATTATTGAATAGTAGCCAAATTTTTTGATTATCATTATAGATCTGGCCGCTTGCTTTTGGGTGGTCAGTGTCTGTCTCTGAACGCTAGCGGAACAGGGGTGGATGGCCGGAGTAGGCTGTGATTCCAACGGGTTGTCGAGACCGAGTTGAATGGAACAGCCTGATGTGGACCCCGACCACCCGTGCCCTTCATAGGCGCGACGACCTGCGCTTCCCCAGTGACGTGACCGATATGGGCTTGCCGCAGACCGGTGACAGGCCGGGCAGTGCGGGAGCAGATTCAACTTTGGCGGGCCTGGCGTCCGCAATCGGCTGGATGTGAGTGTCGCAACCGAATCCTATGGCCGATCAGGGCGCTGCGCCATGTCCGCTAACCTTGGTGAATAATCCGGTCTAGCTATCTGGGGAATGTCGGATGAACTCTCTTGCGCGTCTTCTGGCCGAGACCTATGCGCGCCTGCGCGATGTCACGCAGGGCGAGGTCGCGGGCTACATCCCCGCCCTCGCCGCCATGCCGCCCGACCTGCTGGGCCTCGCACTGCTGACCACGGAGGGCGGCTTCGTCGAGGCCGGCGATTCGCGCCACCCCTTCACCATCCAATCGATCTCCAAGCCCTTCGCCTATGCCATCGCGCTCGATCTGCTGGGGCGCGACGCGGTGCGCGCTGCGGTCGGCGTGCAGCCGATGGCCGAAGCGTTCAATGCGCTGGTGCTGGAGCCGGGGCGCAACCGCCCCTACAACGGGATGGTCAATGCCGGCGCCATCGCGGTCGCCGGACTGCTGCAAGATGCGCTGGGGCGCAACGCGTTCGAGGTGCTGCGCGCCCGCCTGTCCGCCGCAGCCGAGGCGCCACTCGACTTCGACGAGGCCGTCTATCGTTCGGAAGCCGAGACCGGGCACCGCAACCGCGCGCTGGCGCATCTGTTGCGCGCTGCAGGCGTGTTCCGCGCCACGGCGGATGATGCGGTGGACCTCTATTTCCGCCAATGCTCGCTGCTGGTGACGGCGCGGGATCTCGCGACGATGGGGGCGACGCTGGCGCATGTCGGCACCAATCCGCTGACCGGCATGGAGGCATTCGGGCTGGACGCTGTGCGCGACACGCTGGCCGTGATGTTCACCTGCGGCATGTACGACGGCGCCGGCGACTGGGCATGCCGCGTCGGCGTGCCGGCGAAAAGTGGCGTCGCCGGCGGACTGGTGGCGGTGGTCAACCGCCTGCTCGGCATCGGCGTGTTCAGCCCGCGGCTGGATGCGGCCGGCAATCCGGTGCGCGGGCTGCTCGCCTGCGAGATGCTGGCCGCGGAGCTCGGCCTGCACCTGTTCGAGGCGAGCAATCCGGGCTCACGCCTTCTGCCGCTGCTGGCGCGCTAAATTAAGCTACGGAGAAACTTGGGCCGCGCCGTCGCACCCAGTGGCGGCCGGGGAAATTCGGACAGCCCGATAAGTAGATTTTCTGCCTGAAGGCGGTGAAGGTGCCGCCGAACAGGATAGAGCATGACGAAGCGAACCTGCCGGACATATAAGCCCACTGTCATGGTGAAGGTGGCTCTGGCCGCTATCGCAGACAACAATACGCTGGCTAAACGGTCCCAGCTGTTTGAAGCGCTTCGCGCTGGAATCGGAGGCCAAGATGGAGGGTGCGAACACCCAGCTCCTGCCCGTTGCCATCATCGGCGGCGGCCTCGCCGGGCTTCAGGCCGCGCGGCTGCTGCACGAAGCGGGCATTGGCTTCCGCATCTTCGAAGCGCGCGATCGGCTCGGCGGCCGCATCCTTTCAACCGATGCAGCAGGACGCCCCGCGGAGGATGGTTTCGACCTTGGCCCGTCCTGGTTTTGGCCCGGCATGCACCCGGCCATGGCGGCCGTGTTGGCGCAACTTGGCCTCGCCGCCTTCCCGCAACACGATGAAGGCGATGTTCTCGTCGAACGCCTGCTGAGCCGCCCGCCGCAGCGCTTCGCCGGCGCTCGGCCGGAGCCCCGCTCCATGCGGCTCACGGGCGGGACAGGGGCGATGGTGCGCGCGCTAGCCGGCGGCTTGCCGGAGGGCTCCATTCAACTTGCCTCGTGGGTCACGCGGATCGCCCTTGACGGTGACCATGTCCGGCTGACGCTCGCTCAGGCTGACGGCGGGGACGATAGCTTTCTTGCAGCGCAGGTGATCGCCGCGCTGCCGCCGAGGTTGCTGGAGGCGAGCATCGCCTTCGAGCCAGCTATCGATCCTGCGATCCGTCTGCGCTGGCGCGACACGCCGACCTGGATGGCGCCGCACGCGAAGTTCGTCGCGATCTATGATCGCCCCTTCTGGCGCTCCGCCGGCCTCTCTGGCATGGCGCAGAGCGCCGTAGGTCCGATGGGCGAGATCCATGATGCGACCACCGCTTCGGGCGCGGCGGCGCTGTTCGGCTTTCTCGGCATCGACGCAGATCGGCGCCACACTGCGGGCACGGCGCTGCTGACCCGCGCCTGCCTTGACCAACTCGCGCGGCTGTTCGGAGACGAGGCCGGACGCTCCGTGGCGACGCTGCTGATGGACTGGACCGCCGAGGTCTTCACCGCGACCGCAGACGACCGGAGCGGCGGGGCCCATCCCGTGCCGCAGCGCGGGCCTTGGGTGAGCAACGCATGGCGGGATCGCCTGTCGCTGGCTGGGAGCGAGACCAGCGCGATCGACCCCGGCTACTTGGCGGGCGCGATTGATGCTGCTTCTCGTGCAGCCGCGGAGGTGTTGCAGCGGATCGCCGCGCCTGGTCGTGCCGCGTAGTGAGGGAGGCGAAGGCACGCCCCAGCATCACGGCACTCGCCGCTTCGCCACCCCCACCGACAACGTGGCCGCTGCGAGATCGAACGTCGCGCCCGAGATGTTCCGCGCCATCACCCGCACCGTGTTGTTCGACCACACTGCGGCATCCAGTTCGATGAACCGCGTTGACGACACCAGCGACGCCGTTGCCAGGTCGCCCGCCCGGGCCCCGTCACCGTGACGTCGAGCAGCGCGGTTTCCCGTGCATCGTC
>CANJXD010000502.1 GCA_947478535.1 Acetobacteraceae bacterium | reverse complement strand
GGGCGCGCAGCGGGTCGAACCCCGTTCCGGTGATGGTCACGCCATCGGCATCCTGCGCCACGCTGTCCACCCGGCAGTTGAAGCGCAGGGTGACGGTGCCCGCATGCTCCGCCGCCAGTTTCGCCACCAGCAGTCGGGACAGCTTCCATTGCTCGGCCTGCAGGCGATAGGGATGCGCCGTGTCGTCGCGCAGGACGCCGAGGTCGAAGACGGCGCGGGCGCCATCCTCATGCCGCCTGATCTGCCAGGTCGGCGTCACCAGCCCCTGCGCGATCAGCCCCTCGGCGAGACCCAGACCCTCCAGCATGTCGAGCGTCGGCGGGTGGAAGGTGCTGGCGCGCAGTTCCTCGGAGATATCGGCCTCCGCCTCCAGCACCACGGAGGGCAGGCCCAGCGTGGCGAGGCGAAGCGCGAGGACGAGGCCAACCGGCCCGGCGCCGATGATGGCGATGGGGGTGTCCGTGCGGGTCATGCGATGTCAGTCCCTGAGTGCGCGGCGCAGCGAATCGGTGATCGGCCCGATGATGTAGCTCAGCGCGCTGCGAATCTCGCCCAGCACGAACATCTCGGTCGGCATGCCGGCGTTGAGCGTGGTGTCGGGCAGGCGGGCGAGTTCGCCGGCATCGATTTCCGCCCGCGCCAGGAAGTACTGGTTGCCCTGCTGGTCCTGCTGCTGGTCGGCGGAGACGTAGGTGAGGTGCCCCGAGAGCAGCGGCGTGGTGCGCCGGCGCAGCGCGGTGATGCGGATGTTCACGCGCTGGCCGATATGCAGCTGTTCGACGTCGGTCGGCAGGATCTTCGCTTCCACCACCAGCCGGTCATCGAGCGGCACCAGATCCAGCACCGGCACACTGTCGGCGATGCTGCTGCCGGGGGTGACGAAGCGGATATCCGTGACCGTCCCGCCCTCGGGGGCGGTGATGTCGCGGCGCTGGCGAACATTCTCCGCCGCGACCACGCGCTGTTCGGCATCCAGCAGCAATTGCTGCGTGTCCTGCAATTCCCGCGCGATGTCCTGCGCGCGGGTCAGGCGGAAGGTGGCCAGTTCCGCCTCCGCCTGGGCGATCGCCTGGCGGGATTGCGCTTCCTGCGCGGCCAGCGATCCCGCGAGGCCGATGAGTTCGGATTCCATCCGCTCCAGCTCCCGCACCCGGCTCATCAGCGCGAAACCCTGCTGGGCGAGCGGGCGCTGGCCGGCGAGGTCGGCGCGGACGGAGCCGATGCGGGTGCCGGCGGAAGCGCGCTGGGCGATGGAGGATTGCAGCTGTTCGCGCTGCCCGGCGACACGGCGCTGAAAGACCGAGACGTTGCTGTCGAAGGCTTCCCAGCGCGCCGTGAACAGCCGCTGCTCGGAGAGCAGGATATTGGCGAGGGAAGGGTCCGTCGCCGCTGCCCGAGCGATGGCGGCCGGCGGGGTAAACTGGCGCAGGTCCATCTGTTCCGCCCGCAGCCGCTCGAGGCGCGTGGCGTAGGAGCGAGCCTGCACGCGGGCCTGCGCGGCGGCGGCCTCCGCCACCGTCGGGTCAAGCCGCAGCAGCACCTGCCCCGCCCGCACACGCTCGCCTTCCCGCACCATCAATTGCAGCAGGATACCGGGTTCGCTCAGCATGATGGATTTGCGGCGCCCCTCGGCGATCAGGCTGCCGCGCGCGATCACCGCGCGCTCGATCGGCGTGATCGCGGCCCAGAACAGCAGGCCGCCGAAGCCCACCACCAGCAGCAGCAGTGAGGCCCGCATCTGGCGGGACACGCTGGGCATCCGCGCCGCTTCCTCCGCTTCCGCGAAGTTGAGGGGGATGGATTTGGGGCCGGTCAGCAGGGGCCTCATGCCGCGCGTCCTTCCGGCGCCGCGTCGGGCGCCTCCACAAGCCAGGCGCCGCGCGGGCCGAGGCGCAGCAACTGGTCCACATGCCCATTCCACAGCGCCGGGTCATGGCTGACGATCAGGCAGGCGGTGCCCGCCGCCCGCGCCGCCATCACCGCCGCTCGCGTCGCTTCCCGCCCGGCGCGGTCGAGCCCCGCCTCCGGCTCATCCAGCACCAGCAGGGACGGCGCGCCATACAGCGCGCGCGCCAGGCCGATCATCCGCTTCTGCCCCATGGACAGGCCGCTGGAAGGCCCGGCTTCTGTCGCATAGCCCGCGGGAAGCCGGCCGATCATCTCATGCGCGCCGGCGATGCGGGCGGCTTCCACTGCGCCGGTCGCATCGGCTTCCCCGAAGCGGCAGATATTGTCCAGCACGTTGCCGTCCAGCAATTGCACGTCCTGCGGCAGGAAGCCGATGCGGGGGCCGATCTCCTCCCGCTGCGCCGCCGCCATGTCCTGCCCATCCAGCGTCGCCAGCCCGGCATCGGGCTGGATCAGGCCGAGTGCGACGCGCAGCAGGGTGGATTTGCCCGCGCCATTCGGCCCCAGCGCCAGCGTTACCGTCCCCGGCGGGCAGTAGACGCTGGTGCCATCCAGCACGGGGCGGGAAGCGCCGGGCGGGGTCCACTCGATCTCCCGCACCCAGAGCCCGGGCGGGCCTTCCGGGTTGGGCGTCGTGGGGGTGGGCGGGGTGTGGTTCAGGAACAACTCCTGCAACCGCCGCCACGCCAGCGCCGCCATCGACCATTCCCGCCAGGCGAGCACGACGCGAGAGATCGGCGCCGTCGCCATGTTCGCCAGCATGGTGGAGGCGATGATGCTGCCCGGGGAGGCCTGGTGATGCACCGCCAGGATGACGCCGGCCACCACGATCGCCCCTTGCGCGAAATAGGAGGAGAATTCCGTCACGCCCCGCACCGCGCGGGCGCGGGCCTGGGCGCGGTCGCCCTCGGTCAGCGCGATGGCCTGGGCCGGCTTCCAACGACGCACCACCGGGGCCAGCATGCCAAGGCCCTCCAGCAGATCGGCTTGCCGCAGCCGGCCCTGCAATTCGGCGGAGGTCTGCAACTGCCGGTCCGAGGCACCGCGCAGGATACCGCGCGTCGTCCGGTCCAGCACCACGCCCAGCAGCAGCATCACGACGCAGGCCATCAGCACGATGATCCCGTAGACGGGATGCAGCAGCCACAGCACGGTGATGGCGATGGGCACCGCCGTCAGATCGAACAGATCGGCCAGCGTGTTGCCACCGAGGAAGCGGCGCAGCTCCGCCGTATCCTGCAAGGCGGCAAGCCCGGCGCGGCGGCTGCCGGCCAGCGCGCTGCGCACCGCCGCCTGCAGGGCTTCCAGCGTCATCCGCCTCGCCATGCGTTCCGCCAGCGTCGCCGTCAGGGCGGCGCGGAAGGCGCGCAGCACGCCGGCCATGACGACGGCGATGAAGAAGGCCAGCGCCAGCACGCCCAGCGTATCGAGGTTGTGGCCCTCCGACACGCCATCGAAGACGTGCATGGTCAACAGCGGCATGCCCAGCATGCAGGCCTGCCGCGCCACGGACATGCCGAACACCGTCAGCAGCACGCGGCTGAAGGCGGGCGCCTGGGCGAAGGCGTGGGCCACTGCGGCGGCGTGGGTTCCGGACTGGATCATGGGGACTGGATCACGCCGCTTCCTCCGGACGACGCGCTCCGGCCTCCGCGGGCCGGCGGGGCCCAGCGATGGCGGGCTTGCCTGGTGCGGCGACCAACTGGCCACCGCGCAGCAGCAGCACCCGGTCCGCCGCCGCGAGCAGCGCCGGGCGGTGGGAGGTGAACAGCACCGCGGTCCCTTCCGCCGCCAATTGTCGCAGCAGGCGGATCAGCCGGACCTCGCCTTCCGTATCGAGATAGGCCGCGGGTTCATCCAGCACGAGCAGCTTCGGGCGCCCATACAGCGCACGCGCCAGCGCCACGCGCTGCCGCTGGCCGGTCGATAGCGGGCCATCGGCGCGGATCGGCGTGGCGTAGCCGGCCGGGAGGGCCGCGATCAGCGGGTGCGCATCGGCCCGCCGCGCCGCTTCCATCACCGCCGCCATGTCCGGCGTGCCGAGCCGCGCGATGGCTTCCGCCACCGTGCCGTCCGTCAGCAGCGGTTCCTGCGGCAAGTAGCCGACATGGCGGGCGAAAGCCTCGCGGTCCCACTGCCAGGTCGCATGGCCATCTAGGAAGCAGCCACCGGCCGAAGGCCGCACCATGCCGATGGCGAGGTGCAGCAACGTGGTCTTGCCCGCCCCCGCCGTGCCGGCGATGCCGACAACCTCTCCAGGCTGGACCGTCAGCCCGATGTCGCGCAGCAGGGCGCGCGGCGCGCCACGATGGGCATAGGTCAGCCGTTCCATGACCAGCGTCGCATCATTGCAGGGGAAGGCGATGCGGGTGGCGGCGGCGTCCTTCGGCGTCATCGCCTGCAACCGCTTCCAGGCGCCGAGGGCTGCCGCCCAATCCCCGAGCGAGCCGCCGAGCCGCGCGAAGGGGCCGAGGATCTGGCTCATCGCCAGCATGGCGATCAGCCCGCCGACGCCGACATCCACACCATAGGCCGAGAGC
>CANJXD010000501.1 GCA_947478535.1 Acetobacteraceae bacterium | reverse complement strand
GGTTCCACGATACGCTGGTCGATGCCGACCTCGCTTCCAACAGCGCCTCCTGGCAATGGGTGGCGGGCTGCGGGACGGATGCCGCGCCGTATTTCCGCGTCTTCAACCCGGTGTTGCAGGGGGAGAAGTTCGACCCTGCCGGCGAGTATGTCCGCCGCTGGGTGCCGGAACTCGCGAAGCTGCCGGCGGCCTTCATCCATAAGCCCTGGGATGCCCCTTCCCTGCTGCTGGATGGCGTCGGCCTGCGGCTCGGGCGCGACTATCCGCGCCCCGTGGTGGACCATGCCGAAGGCCGCGCCCGGGCGCTGGCCGCCTTCGCGGCGCTGCGCGGGAATGGGGGGGCGGCCGCATGATCCACCCCATCCCCTTCCCCGCCGGGCACCTGTGGCGCGGCTTCGCGGGCCTGCGCGTCGTGGCCGATGTGCATGGCGATGCGGAAGCCTTCATCGCCGCCGTCGAAGGCGCGATCGCCGACGATCTGTTCGTCCTCCAGCTCGGGGACCTGGTGGACCATGGGCCGGACAGCCCGGAGGTGCTGCGCCGCATCTTCGCGCTGATGGATGCCGGCCAGGGCATGTTCGTTCTCGGCAACCATGACCACAAGCTGCGCCGCGCCCTGGTCGGCGCGCCGGTGCGCGGCCAGCCCGAGGGCCTGCACCGCACCCTGGCGCAGCTCGACGCCGCCCCGGATGGCGATGTGCTGAAGGCCCGCGCCATCGAGGAGATCGCCCGCGCCCCGGCCTGGATCCATGATGGCGGCCGCTTCTTCGTCCATGGCGGCTTCCACCCCGGCATGCTGCACAGCGTGCCCCCTCCCGATGCCGGGGAACGCAAGGCGCAAGGGCTGACGACGCGCGCGCTCTACGGCCAGGTCACCGGCCGCATGCGCTCCGATGGCTTCCCCGACCGGGTGCATGATTGGGTGGACCGCATCCCCGCCGACATGATGGTGGTGTGCGGCCATGACCGCCGCAGCACCGATGGCCGGCCCTATGTCGCGGAGGGTGCACAGGGGGGGAAGGCGATCTTCCTCGATTGCGGCGCCGGCAAGGGCGGGCACCTCGCCTGGATCGACCTGCCCGCCTGGGCGTGAATGCCCGTCCTCAGACGCCGGGCGGAAACCTGCGATGTCCTTTGGCTTCGCCGGACTGCCGGCGGGCGCCGTCCGGCGCCTCGGCCGGCGCTACCGCCCGGGACGGAGACTGCACCCCTGCCTCGTTCTTGACCTGGATCATGGCCCGGCCTCCCACAATGTGACATCCTCCCCCCAAGGACCCCACGACGAGGCCACGCCATGGCGACCGACGGCACCACCCTGCCCCAGCCCGAACCCGGCGCCCTCGCGGTGCCGCTGGTAGAAGCGGCACCCGCGGCGCCGCCCACGCCCCCCGAACCGCAAGGGGCCCGCAGCATCACCGGCGCGGCGGGCGAACTGGGCCGCCCGCACCGGCGCGCCGCCAAGCCACATGACCCCGAAGCCGTGCGCCGCGCCTTCGAGACGGGGGAGTACCCCTACTCCACCCGGCTGACCGAAAAGGAATACCTGGCGCGGGTGAAGCCGTTGCAGGTGGAACTGCTGAAGGCGCAGGCCTGGATCCGCGAAAGCGGCGAACGCATCGTCATCCTGTTCGAAGGTCGCGACGCCGCCGGCAAGGGCGGCACGATCAAGCGCTTCATGGAACACCTGAACCCCCGCGGCGCCCGCGTGGTGGCGCTTGAAAAGCCGTCGGAACGCGAGCGCACCCAATGGTATTTCCAGCGCTACATCAACCACTTGCCGGCCGGTGGCGACATGGTTTTCTTTGACCGATCCTGGTACAATCGGGCCGGCGTGGAACGCGTGATGGGCTTCTGCTCGCCCTCCGAATATCTCGAATTCATGCGCCAGGCGCCGGACCTTGAACGCATGCTCGTCCGCTCCGGCATCCGCCTGTTCAAGTTCTGGTTCAGCGTGACGCGGGACGAACAGGCCAACCGCTTCGAGGCGCGGGAGACGGATCCGCTGAAGCAGTGGAAGCTCTCCCCCATCGACAAGGCCAGCCTCGACAAATGGGATGACTACACCGAGGCGAAGGAGGCGATGTTCTTCTACTCCGACACCGCCGACGCGCCCTGGACCATCGTGAAATCGAACGACAAGCGCCGTGCGCGCCTCGAAGCGATGCGCCACTTCCTCCACACCCTGCCCTATCCCGGCAAGGACGAGGCCGTGGTCCATGCGCCTGACGCGTTGATCGTCGGCGGCGCCGCCCATGTCATCGGGCGGTCCTCGCACATCCTGGGTGCGGCGATGCATCCCGAACAGCGGCGGGGCGTAAAGTGAGGTGAGGTGCGGGCATTCTGCCCTGCGCAACGCGACGCCCAGGTTTCGCGAGGCCGTCCGGCGGTCTATCCTGACCGCCGGAGAACACCGCCATGACCGATCTGCCCCGCACCGTCGAGATCCGTGAGGAAGGCCCGCGCGAGGGTTTCCAGATCGAGCCCGGCCCCATCCCGACCGAGCGCAAGATCGCGCTGATCGACGCGCTGTCCGATACCGGGCTGCACCACATCCAGGTCTGTTCCTTCGTCAGCCCGAAGATCGTCCCCGGCTGGGCGGATGCCGAACAGGTCGTGGCGGGCTTCACGCCGAAGCATGGCGTCACCTATACCGCGCTCTGGTTCAACGCCGCCGGCATGCACCGCGCGCTGGCGTTCCGGGACCGGCTGAAGGTCGATACCGCCGTCACGGTGGTGGCCAGCGAGGCCTTCTCGCTCAAGAACCTCAACCGCGACCGCGCGAAGAACATCGAGGCCCAGCACACCAACGTCGCGGCCCATCTCGCCGCCGGCGTGCCGGTGAACCGCATCTCCGTCCAGGCCGCCTTCGGGTGCAACTATTCCGGCGATGTGGCGCCGGAGACGGTGGTCGCCGTGCTGGAGGACGCCTTCGCCATCGGCGCCGCCCACGGCCTCACGCTGCCGGAAGCCACTATCGCGGACACCATGGGCTGGGCGACGCCGGCGCGGATCGAGCGTGTGGTCGGCGCCGTGCGCAGCCGCTGGCCGGAGTTGTCCATCATCCTCCATCTGCACGACACGCGCGGCCTCGGCATCGCCAACGCCCATGCGGCACTGCGGCTCGGCGTGCGGCGCTTCGACAGCACCGTGGGTGGCCTTGGCGGCTGCCCCTTCGCCGGCCAGCCCGGCGCTCCCGGCAATATCGCGAGCGAGGAGCTGGTGCTGCTGTGCCACGAACTCGGCATCGAGACCGGCGTGGACCTGGAGCGCCTGGTCGACGCAGGGCGCCTCGCCGAGGAGGTGGTGGGCCGCCGCCTGCCGAGCACGATGCTCCGCAGTGGGTCGCTGGCGCGCTTCAGGCGACTGGCAGCATAGGGTCCACGCCCGGATCGCGGATGCAGAAGGCCGGCGTCCAGTGGCGCCAGCACCGCGTCTCCGCCGGTCGCCGTGCCGTCATCACCGCGTAGATCTGCGTCGGCTTCACATGGCCCAGGTCGGTCAGCAGATCGTTCAGGTATTGCGTGAAGTCGATGAAGGCGCGGTCGCGCGCATCCTCGGGGTCGAAGTTCGGGCCATAGACCGGACCCATGAACACCTCCGTGATGCCGCCCATCGCCAGGAAATTCTCGAAGCCGAACTCCGCGTTCAGCACAGGCAGGATGTCCTGCGCGCGGATGCCCTCGAAGCCCACGGTTGAATAGTCGAGGTTGGGGAATTCCTCGTAGAGCTTCTTTTGGAAACGATGCAGTCGCTTCGCCGGTTCGAGAAAGCGCCACATGCGCTCCACCAGCGCCAGTGTCTCCGGCCAGCGCTGGTGGCCGTTGCGACCGATGACGTCCATCGTGAGGAAGGCGCCGCCCGGCGCCAGTGCGGCGCGAATGCGTGCCGCCAGCCCCTCCAGCGCCACCACATGATGCAGCGCGTAGTGCATCATCAGCGCGGCGTAAGTGTCGGGTGACGACCAATCATTGAAATCGGCGAGGTGGAACAGGAAGTTGGCCTCAAGCCCCGCCACCGACGCGCGCTGCCGCGCGCGGGCGAGTTGGTCCGCCGAAAGGTCGAAACAGTGGAAGCGGAAGTTCGAAAAACCCTCACGCCGCAACCGTTCCGCCACCAGCACCTCGAACTGCCCATCGCCGCAGCCGAGGCTCGCCAAGTCCCTGCAGCCGGTGCCCGCCAGGCGAAGCGCCATATGCGTGGCGTAGAAGCCGACCGGCGTCGCGGTATCACACACCGCCTGAAGACGCGGCCAGCGATGCTTCTTGACGTAGTAGCCCGCGATCGGCGCGTGGCGCCCATGGAGGTCCGCGATCGCCGCGAATTGCCGCCGCTCGGCCGCGACCCGGGCAGCGTAGTCGCCCTGCTCCGTCGCCATCCTAGGCTCCCGTGCTGGTGCCCAGTCTCGCTCATGCGACGCGGCGAGGAAAGCAGCCCGTTACCCCCCTGCCACCCACCCATCACCCCTC
>CANJXD010000500.1 GCA_947478535.1 Acetobacteraceae bacterium | reverse complement strand
GGGTGGCGCAGGCGCTGGATCTTCGGGTCGCCGCCGATGTCGAATCGGTGGATGGCGCGGCGCCCGGGGTTGCCGGCGCGCTGCGCCTGAGCGGCACCGCGACCGGGCCGCTCGCTGATCCCAGCCTGACGCTGGAAGCGGGCAGCGATCGGCTGGAAGTGGCCGGACAGGTGCTGGAAGCGCTCGCGCTGACCGCGCGCATCGCCAGCCCGGCCAGCGCGCCGGCGGTGGAGGCGGCGCTGACCGGGCGCTTCCAGGGCCTGCCGCTGGTGCTCGATCTGCGCGGTGCGCCAGACGGCGACGCGCTGCGCCTCACCGCCGCCCGCGCCAGCCTCGGCCCGGCCGTGCTGACGGTGGAGGGGCTGCTGCGTCACGATCCGCCGCTGTTCGAGGGCGTGGCGAGGCTCGACGTGCCGGACCTGGCGCCGCTGTCACCGCTGGCAGGGCAGCCCCTCGCGGGATCGCTGGCCCTGGAGGCGACGGGCACGGTGCGGGATGGCGCACAGCACCTCGCCGCCCGGCTCACCGCGCCGCGGCTGGTTCAGGGGGGGCGGGAGGCGCGGGACCTCGTTCTTGCCATCGAGGGCACGGCCGCCGACGCCACGCTGCAGGGCACCGCCCGGGGGTTCGATGCCGAGGCGGAGTTGCGGGTGACGCAGACCGCCCAGCCCGACGGCGCCCGGCGCTTCGACCTCGCCGTGCTGCGAATCTCCCGGGCTGGGGAGGCGCTCCGCCTCGCCGCACCCGGCCGCATCACGCTGCGGCCGGATGGCACGGTGGAGATCGGCGCCCTCACCTTCGCAGCGGGCCATGGCGCGACGCTGCGGGCGCAGGGCAGTTGGGCCGAAGCGCGGGCGGACATCCAGGCAAGCCTGACGCTGCCCGATCTCGGCACGCTGGATGCCCTGCTGCCCGATGTCGCCCCACGCGGTCGGGTGGCGGTCGAAGCCCGAATCACCGGGCGCGGCTTGGCACCGGAGGTGGTGGCGACTTTGCGCGCCAGCCAGCTTCGCGCCACCGCCCCCTGGGCCCGGGGCGTACCGCCCGGGGAGGTCACCGCGGAGATCCGGCGCAACGCCGCCGGTGCGCTCACGGCCCGCGCCACCGCCAATCTCGGACCGGCGACACGCCTGACCGGCACCGCCAGCCTGCCGCGCGGCCCGGGCGATGCCGCACCCATCGAGGCGGCGCTGGACGGCAGCCTCGATCTCGCGGCAGCACTCGGCCCGCTGCTGGCAGCGGGGGCCGACCGGGTGACTGGAAGGCTGACGCTCGCGCTGCGGGCGTCCGGCACAGTGGCGGAACCCCGCCTGGGCGGGGAAGCGCGGCTGACAGGTGGCGCCTGGCGGAACGCCCTGCTCGGCGTGGCGCTGACCGACCTGGCCGGGACGCTACGGCCGGAGGGCACGCTGCTCCGCCTGGACGTGACCGGGCGGACGCCCGGCGAGGGCCGGATCGCGCTCGCGGGCACGATCGATCCGCTGGCTGCCGCCCTGCCGGTGGACCTCGCCCTGCGGGCCACGCAGGCGCAGCCGGTGGCGAGCGACCTCGCCCGCGCCGTACTGGATGCGGATCTGCGGCTGGCGGGATCGCTGAGGGATGGCGCGACGCTCAGCGGCCCGGTGCGGCTGCGGCGGATCGAAATCCGGGTGCCGGAGGAACTTCCTTCCTCCGTGCGCAGCCTTGGCCCAGTGACGGAACGCGGCCGTCCCGCTGGCCGTCCTCCATCGGCAACGCCTTTGCGCCGGGCCGCGCCGCCGCCGGATCAGCCGAGCCCCGTGCTGCCCATCACCCTCGCGCTGACGGTGGAGGCCCCGCGCGGCATCTTCGTGCGCGGGCGTGGGCTCGATGTCGAACTCGGCGGCAATCTCGCCATTGGCGGGCCGTTGGCGGCACCGGAAGTGACCGGGGAGATCGGGTTGCGACGCGGCGAGATCAACGTCGTCGGCCGCCGCCTGGCACTGAGCCGGGCGGGGCTGGTGTTCCAGGGGGGGCTGATCCCCGACCTCGATTTCGAAGCGACCAGCCAGGCCGGCGGTACCACGGTGAAGGCGAATGTGACGGGACCGCCGAGCGCCCCCGAGATCACCTTCTCCTCCACGCCCGAGTTGCCGCAGGATGAGGTGCTGGCCCGGCTGCTGTTCGATCGCCCCTTGCGGGAGCTTTCGCCCTTCGAGATCGCCCAGATCGCCCAGGGCATCGCGGGCGCGGCAGGCATCGGCGGCACGGGCGCGAGCGGGCTGCTGGACCGGCTGCGCCAGGGCCTCGGGCTCGACCGGCTTTCGGTCGGCGGCGGCGGCGAGAGCGCGACCAGGACCTCGAGCACGGAGGAGCGCGGCGGGCCGACACTCGAAGCCGGGCGCTACATCGCCGACGGAATCTATGTCGGCGTCCGCCAGGGCACCGATGCCGGGTCATCGCGCGTCGGCGTCCGCGTGGACCTGACACCGCGCCTCCGCCTGGAGGCGGAGACCGGGGACCGGGAAGCGGGGGAGCGAGTCGGCGTCTCGATGGAGTGGCAATGGGGGCGGTAGGGGGGCCGGTTTCCCCCCGAAACTAACCCCGGTCCCGCATCAGCCTTGCCTTGTCGCGCTGCCAGTCGCGTTCGGCGATGGCGGCGCGCTTGTCGTGCTTCTTCTTGCCTTCGCCGACGCCGAGCAGGACCTTAGCCATGCCACGTTGATTGAAGTGGATCTGCATCGGCACCAGCGTGATGCCTTCCCGCGCGATCGCGGAGGACAACTCCACCACCTGCTTCCTGTGCAGCAGCAGCTTGCGCGGGCGGCGGGGTTCGAAATTGGCGACGAAGCTGCCGGCCTGCCATTCCGGGATATAGGCGTTGAACAGCCACATCTCCCCGTCCCGCTCGCCGGCCCAGGCCTCGCTGAGGGTGGAGCGGCCGGCACGGAGGCTTTTCACCTCCGGCCCGAACAGCATCAGGCCGGCCTCGATGGTGTCACCGATCTTGTAGTCGTAGCGCGCCTTGCGGTTCTGCGAGGCGACGCCGTGGCTGATGAGGCCCTTCTTGCGGGGTTCCGCCATGGTTTTCCGGGAACCGAGGAAAGCGCCCTCAGTTCAGCAACCCGGCTCCTGTCATGGCCGCGCGAACGCGGGACTTGGTGGATTCCGCCACGGGCGCCATCGGCAGGCGGCAGAGTTCTGTGCCGCGCCCGAGCAGGCTGGCGGCGAACTTCACCGGGCCGGGGGAGGTTTCGCAGAACATCGCGTCATGCACGGGCACCAGGCGATCCTGGATCGCGATGGCCTCCTGCACCCGGCCGGCCGCCCAGGCGTCATGCATCTCGCGGCAGAGGCGGGGCGCGATATTGGCGGTGACGCTGATGCAGCCATGCCCGCCGGCGGCGAGGTAGGAGATGGCGGTGTGGTCCTCACCGCTCAACTGGCAGAATTCCGGGCCGCACGTCGCGCGGGTGTGCAGCGGGCGCGTGAGGTTCGCGGTCGCATCCTTCACGCCGACGATGTTCGGGTGCAGCGCGAGGCGCGCCATCGTCTCCACGCTCATATCGACGATGCTGCGGCCGGGGATGTTGTAGATGATGATCGGCAGGTCCACCGCATCGGCGATCGCCATGTAGTGAAGAAACAGGCCTTCCTGCGTCGGCTTGTTGTAGTAGGGCGTGACGACCAGGGCGGCATCGGCGCCAGCGGCCTTGGCATGGCGCGTCAGATCGATGGCTTCCGAAGTCGAATTGCTGCCGGCGCCGGCGATGACCGGCACGCGCCCGGCCGCGGCTTCGATGCAGAGGTCCACCACCTGGTGGTGCTCGGCATGGGACAGCGTCGGGCTTTCCCCGGTGGTGCCGCAGGGGATGAGCCCCTGGGTGCCTTCGGCGACCTGCCACTTCACGAAGTCGGAGAAGGCCTTGGCGTCCAGGGAGCCATCGGCATTCATCGGCGTGATCAACGCCACGAGCGATCCCCTGAACATGCGCTTCCGTTTCCGTGTGTGTGGTGGGTCGGGGACCCTAGTGGCCCGCTTCACTCGCGGCAAGGCCGCGCGGTTTCAAGGCCAACCCGGCTGCCCCGCAATCCGTGCCCTGTGGGCGAGCGGGCGGATCGGGGTATGGTTCCCCCATGCGACAGATCATCCTCCCTCTCCTGCTGCTGTCGGCAGCCCTTCCCTCCCCCTCCCGGGCGCAGCCCTGGGCGAGCGAGGGTGCCCGGATCGCCGGGCGGCAGGCACTGGCAGCCGCCCAGCAGAACCGGTTCCTGGAGGCGGACAGCCTCTCCCTCGCCGCCGATCCCCTGGCCCGCAAGATCGTGGGGTGGTGGCGCATTCAGGCGCGGGGGTCGGGCGCCAGCGCGGCGGAGGTGATCGGCTGGCTGGAGGCTAATCCAGACTGGCCCTTCCCCGACACCATCGCCCGCCGGGCCGAGGAATTGCTGGTCGGCGATGGCGATGACGCGCTGGCGATCCGCCATTTTTCCCGGCTGCCCGCGCGCACCCT
>CANJXD010000499.1 GCA_947478535.1 Acetobacteraceae bacterium | reverse complement strand
GACCTGGTAGCCTTCCATCGCCGCCTGCAGCGCGCAGATCGGATCGACCTCGGAGACCATGACGCGGCAGCCGGCATTGCGGAGGCTGGCAGCGGAGCCCTTGCCGACATCGCCGAAGCCGCAAACCATCGCGACCTTGCCGGCCATCATCACGTCGGTGCCGCGGCGGATCGCGTCCACCAGCGATTCACGGCAACCATACAGGTTGTCGAACTTCGACTTGGTGACGCTGTCATTCACGTTGATGGCCGGGAACAGCAGCTTGCCTTCCTTCGCCATCACGTAGAGGCGGTGCACGCCGGTGGTGGTCTCCTCGGACACGCCGACGATGCTCTTTGCGAGTTCGGCGAACCAGCCCGGCTTCTGGACCAGCAGCTTCTTGACGAGGGCGTAGAAGACTTCCTCTTCTTCGTTGGTCGGCTTCTCGAGGAAGGCGACGTCGCCCTGTTCGGCGCGCAGGCCGTAATGCACCAGCAGCGTCATGTCGCCGCCATCGTCGAGCAGGACGTTCGGGCAGCCGCCATCGGCCCACTCCAGCGTCTTCTGCACATAGTCCCAGTATTCCGGCAGCGTCTCACCCTTGATGGCGAAGACCGGCGTACCGGCGGCGGCGATGGCGGCCGCGGCGTGGTCCTGCGTCGAGAAGATGTTGCAGGAGGACCAGCGGACATCGGCGCCGAGCGCCTTCAGCGTCTCGATCAGCACCGCGGTCTGGATCGTCATGTGCAGGCAGCCGGCGACGCGGGCGCCCTTCAGCGGCTGGCTCGCGCCGTATTCGGCGCGCACCGCCATCAGGCCGGGCATCTCGTCCTCGGCCATGTTGATTTCCTTGCGGCCCCAGGCGGCGAGGGAGAGGTCCTTGACGATGTAGTCGGCGGCGTCGGCCATGGGGTTCTCTTGCTATCCGTGTTGGTGGGCGCGGGGTAGCACAGTGCCGGGCGGAAGGCCAGAGTTTCGTATCAGATATAAGGATATCTTTATGTGACGTCAGGCTTTCCCTCCTTGGAAGCGCCGCCCGGGCATGCCTATCCTGGCTTCGCCACCGGGTTCGTACCTGGGACGGCCAAGTCTCCAGAGGGAATGGAAACGATGTTGAACACTCTCGCGCGGGGCCTGCGCGGCCTCGCCATCGCCGCCTGCGGCGCGGCGCTTCTGGCCGTCCCCGCCGCCTCCCCCGCCGAGGCGCAGACGCGCCCCGCGGTGCGAGACCTCGGCCCGGAGGCGCCGGCCTCCGCCATCTTCATCGGCAACAGCTTCTTCTACTACAACAACGGCATCACCAATCACGTCGCCGGCCTGCTGCGCGCCGCCGAACAGCCGCAGCGCCTGCGCGCCACGCTGGTCGGCATCGGCGGGTCGAACATGCAGTGGCATGACGTGAATTCGTATTTCCGCCCGAACGCGGTCGGCAGCTACGGCTTCGATGCCCGCAACAACATCATCTTCAACCCGCCCGGCCAGCGGCTGTTCGATATCGCCATCATGATGGATTGCAGCCTCTGCCCGGTGCATCCGCAGCTTTCGCCGGTCTTCGTCGATTATGCGAAGCGGCACAGCGAGACCGTGCGCGGCCATGGCGCGCAGCCCGTCTTCTTCATGTCCTGGGCCTACAAGGACAAGCCGGAAATGACGGCGCCGCTGGCCGAGGCCTACACCACCGTCGGCAACGCGAACAACGCGCTGGTGATCCCGGCGGGCCTGGCTTTCGCACGCTCCGTCGCCGAGCGCCCGGCGCTCGATCTCTATGTCGCGGACCTCCGGCACCCCAGCCTGGCCGGCACCTACCTCGCCGCCGCCACGACCTACGCCGCGCTGTTCGGCCGCACGCCGGAGGGCAATGTCTACACCGCCGGGCTCGATGCCGACACGGTCGCGCATCTCCAGCGCGTCGCCTGGCAGACGGTGCGGGAGTATTACGGCACGCAGCGCGCCGCGAATTAAAACGCGGGAAGGGGCGTTCGTCTGACGGACGCCCCTTCCGGCCTTTCCCTCACCCCTGCCGCAGCAGCCGGCCCCAACGTTCAACCTCGCTGAGATAATAGGCTTGCGCCTGGTCGGGGTCCGGGCTCGCCACGGGCTCGATGCCGAGGTTGGTCAGCCTCTCCCGCAGCGCCGGTGCCCGCAGCGCCTGCACCACGCCGGCATGCAGGCCGCGCACCGCGTCATCCGGCGTGCCGCCCCGCACGAACAAGCCCTGCCAGCTTCGCATCATCGCCGCGGCAGGCAGGCCGAGTTCGGTGAAGGAGGCCGCCTGCGGCAGCGCCGGGGTGCGGGCTTCCTGCATCACGCCGAGGATGCGGATCTTGCCCTCCGCCGCCGCCGGCGCGTGATAGGAGGAAGCCGGGTCGAAGAAGGCTTCGGTATCGCCGGCGACAAGCGCCTGGAAGGCCTCCGCGCCGCTGCGATACTGCACCGGCTCGAAATCCCCGCCGAGCGCGCGGAACAGCAAAGTCGGGCCGAGGTGGGAGGAGGTGCCGACGCCGCCGCTGCTGACCTGCACGGCCCGCTGCTTCGCCCGCGCCACCAATTCCTGCACGCTGGTGATTCCGGACTTCACGCTCGCCATCACCACGATGGGGACCGAGGTGAAGGTGGAGACCACCCGCACATCGGTGCGTGGATCATAGCCAAGCTGCGGCAACATGGCTGGGTTGGTGGCGAGGTGGATGCCCGCGAAGCCCAGCGTGTGCCCATCCGGCGGCGCCTGCACGGCGGCCAGCGTGCCGAGATTGCCGGACGCGCCGGGGCGATTGTCCACCACCACAGTCGTGCCGAGCGCCGGGCCCAGTTCCTGGGAGACAAGGCGGACGATGGTATCGGAAGGCCCGCCCGCGCCGAAGCCGACGAAGAATCGCAACGGCCGGGTGGGCCGCCAGATGGGCTGCGCGGCGGCGGGGTGGGCAAGCGTCAGGGCCGGCGTCGCGGCCAGTAGGGCTCGGCGTCCGATCGGGCGCATGGCGATGGTTCCTCCTGCCCGCGCTTCACGGCGGGTCACTGGCGAAAACCTGCCGCGCCCGCCGCCACCTGTCACCCCCCGGAGGTCATTTCAGCCCGAAGCCAAGGGCCGTCAGCGCATCCTTCATCCGGTCACGGCCGGACAGGGCCGCGGCGTTGCCGACGCGGCTGATCATCCGCTGCGTCCAATCCTGCTTGCCCATGCCGACGGCTTCCGAGAAATCGCCCATCGCCTTGTCATAGCCGGCGATCTGCGGCCCCTCATCCGCCACGCGATACTGTTCGTGGTGCAGCACCAGGGATTGCGGCAGGCGGGGCTTCACCGCGCCAGGCACCGCCGGGTCCGGCCGCCCGACCGCGAGGCCGAAGCCGGCGAAGGCGTTCGGCGGCAGGTTGAGCTCCGCCGCCACCTTCTCCGGGGCGTGGCGCAGCGCGCCGACATAGACGGTGCCGAGGCCGAGGCTTTCCGCCGCCACCACGCAGTTCTGCGCGGCCAGCGCCGCATCCACCAGCGCGACCATGAAGCTCTCGAGGTAGTCCAGCCCTTCCAGCCTGCGCTGATGCGCCTCCCCCAGCCGGGTCAGGCGCGAAAGGTCCGCGACCCAGCAGAGGAACAGCGGCGCCTGGCGGATGAAGCGCTGGCTGTTGGACAGGTCCGCCAGCCGGTTCTTCCGGTCGGGGTCCTGCACCGCGATGACGGACCAGGCCTGGAGGTTGGAGGAGGTTGGCGCGGATTGCGCTGCCGCCACCAGCGTCTCCAGCGTGCCCTCATCCAACGCATCCGGCAGATAGGCGCGGACGGAGCGGTGGCCGAGCATGGCGGCGAGCACCGCATTCTCCGGCGGCTCCACCGCCGGCGCCGCGCCGCCGTAGCGGGAGGTGAGGTCAGCCGCGAGTTGCGAGACCGGGTTGTGCATGGGGAGAGGCTCCGGGACTGGTCATGGGGCGGCAGGTGCCGCCATTGCGGCGCAGTATCGGCCAGGGGGACCACGGCGCCAATCCCAACAGCCGGGACACCATGCGAGGAAGCGGATTGACGCGACGCGGCGGGCACGGGCAATGCCGGGACATGGCCCGGCAGCAGCCCGAAACCTCGCTCTATCCTGCGGTGAAGGCGCATCTCGAACGCCTCGGCTTCACGCCGAAGGGGGAGGTGCTGGGCTGCGATGTCGTGGCGCTGCGCGCCGGCGATCCGCCCTTCCTGGTGATCGCCGAGATGAAACTCGCGCTGAGCTTCGAACTGGTGCTGCAGGGCGTCGACCGCGCGGCCCTGTGTGACGAGGTCTGGTTGGCCGTGCGCGCCACCCGCAGCGGGCGGGACCGGGACCGGCGGGCGCACCGGCTCTGCCGGATGCTGGGCTTCGGATTGATGGCCGTGATCCCCTCCACCGGGCGGGTGGAAGTGCTGGCCGAACCCGCGCCCTATCGCCCCCGCCCCAATGCGAAGCGCCGTAGTGCCCTGATGCGGGAACATGAACGCCGACGCGGCGACCCGACGGCCGGTGGCGGCAACCGGCGTCCGATCATG
>CANJXD010000498.1 GCA_947478535.1 Acetobacteraceae bacterium | reverse complement strand
TATCGGTGGTGAAGGCGATCTCCCCCTGCTGCACGGCGAGGAAGGTCTGACCGGGGTTGCGGTAGGTGATGTGTTCGGCGGTGGCGCCGATGCGGGACAGGAAGGTGGCGGAGCAGATATGGCCGGACGTGCCCGCCCCCGCGCTGCCATAGCTGTACTTGCCCGGATTGGCGCGCAGCAGGGCGATGAATTCCGCCGCGTTGCTGACGCCGAGCTTGGCGGAGGCCGAGATCGCCAACGGCACGAAGACAGTGGGGGCCACGCCCACTAGGTCCTTCAGCGGGTCATAGGGCAGGCGCGCATAGAGCCCGAGGGCGAGCGCCATGTTGCTGACCGTGGCGAGCAGGAAGGTCTCCCCGTTCGGCGGCTGCTTGCTGACATAGTCCGCCCCCACCGTGCCGCCGGCGCCGACGCGATTTTCCACCACCACGGGCTGGCCGAGAATTTCCGACAGCTTGGGGGCGAGAAGCCGCGTGGTGATATCCGTGCCGCCGCCCGTCCCGAAGGCGACAACGATGCGAATCGGGCGCGTCGGCCAGCTCTGCGCAAGGCCTGGGCTGGCGAGCGCGGTGGCGAAGGGCAGAGCGAGTGCGCTGCGGCGGCGAAACAGCGGGATGCTCGGCGTGATCGGTGGGGTCATGGCAGTGGTCCTCCTGGCCCCCGATCAAAGCGCGATCCCGGCGCGGGCGCATCCCCCTATCGGCGGGGGGAAGGAGTGATCGCGGATTCAGATACGCGGGGGCGCCAGTACCGGCAGGGCGGCGGCGTAGGGTTCCACCATCAGCGCATCCTGCTGCAGCACGACGATGCGGTGGCGCGGCGCCAGGCGATTGCTGCCGTCCGGCGCCCGGCCCACCAGATAGCGCCATGCGCTGAGCTGCCCGGCACTGCCGATCCAGCGCGCCAGCACTTCCGCCGCCGGCCCGACGCCCATCGCCTGGAGTTCATCGCCCGTCAGGCCGACGATCACATCCTCCCGCATCGTGACGAGGCGGAAGAGGTGCACGATCACCGGGGGGGGCGTGAAGCTCTGCGCGCCCACCCGACCGGCCACGGTGGTGACCAGCAAACCCAGCGTCAGCCCCTGGAGAAGTGTATTGGTGCTGAAGCGCGAGGGCATGCCGGCGATACTCCCAATTCAACTGCCGCATCATGTACCGCGCTTCGTGTCACCACCGTGTCACGAAATGGCGAAACTGTTTCGTGTGTTTCGCGCCGCGGGAGGCGCGGCCTATTCGCGGATATTGAGCGCGCGGACGAGCGGCACCCAGGTCGCATTCTCCGTGCGGACGTATTCGGCGAAGCGCTCCGGCGTCCAGCCATGCATGGCGGGGGTGCCCATTTCCTCGAAGCGGCGGCGGATGGTGGCATCGGACAGCACCGTCTCCAGCGCCGCGGCCATGCGGGTGACGATGGGGCGCGGCAGCCCGGCGGGGCCGAAGATGCCGTACCAGGAATAGGATTTGTAGTCCGGCATCCCCGCTTCCCGCGCCGTCGGGATATCCGGGATGATGGAGGACCGTTCCTCCGTCGCGGTGAACAGGATGCGGGCCGTCCCCGCATCATGGAACGGCTTGAGGAGGGAGGGGATGTCCATGCAATAGTGGATTTCCCCCGATTGTAGCGCGGCGAAGACCTGCCCGCCGCCGCGATAGGGCACATGCACCGCCTCCGCCCCCACCTTGATGGCGAAGGAGGCCGCCGCGATGTGGCCGGAGGAGCCGACGCCGGAGGAGCCGAACTGGAAGAAGCCGGGGCGGCTTTTCATCAGGTCGGCGAATTCCTGCGCCGTGCGGGCATTCACCCCGCGGGTCGTCACGCCCATGCAGATCGGCACGAAGACGGTGGGGGCGACCGGCGTCAGGTCCCGGATCGGGTCGAAGGGCATCGGCGTGGAAAGCCCGGGCGCCAGGCCGATCGGCGACAGGGTTGCCAGGACGAAGGTATCCCCGTTCGGCGGCTGCTTGGCGACATAGTCGGTGCCGACCACGCCGCCGGCGCCGCCCCGATTCTCGATCACCACGGGCTGGCCCAGAACCTCCTGCAGGCGGGGCGCGATGATCCGCGTCGTCACGTCGGACCCACCCCCGGCACCGAAGGGCACCACGATCCGCACTGGACGGCTCGGCCAGACGGCCTGGCCGAGTGCGGGGGCGGCGAGCAAGGCCGGGGCGCCGGCGAGCAGGGTGCGACGGGCCAAGGAGGGAAAATGCCGGGTGATCGGTCGAGCCATGGGTGATCCGTTCATCGTGATCGTGGGGAAAGCCGCTTGATGATGGAGGGCGAAGGGCGCGGCGAAAAGAGGCGCCTGTGGATTGCGGGGACATCGGGGATGACGGGATTCCGGCCCTGGCGCTGGGGTCCGGGCGGGTGGAGAAGGGGGCTTGCGCGGGGCCACCTTTACCCGGCATTAGTGAACGAAACGGGAACTACTGGTTGCTTCACGCGGTTCTGCAAAAAATGCAACAGCAGAAGCGAGGGGCGCATGTGGTGTTCGGATGAGTGTGGCAACACTACATCTTGTTGGGGTGACCGCAGTGGGGGCATTCTCCGCGTCGTGGGGGAGTCGCTCCGGTGGAGCGCAGCATTTTCGGGGGGTTGCTCGTGTTTGATGCAGTGCAGCTTGAAGGCCATGGTCAGGTCCGGATCGACCGATCGCGGGATCAGCTGCTGACCGATTTCGGCAAGGCGACGCTCGACGACAGGTATCTGTTGCCGGGCGAGTCCTATCAGGATCTCTTTGCTCGGGTCGCGTCGGCCTATGGGGATGACGCCGCGCATGCGCAGCGCATCTATGACTACATCTCGCGGCTGTGGTTCATGCCGGCCACGCCTGTGCTGTCGAACGGGGGTACGACGCGCGGGCTGCCGATCAGCTGCTTCTTGAACGAAGCCAGCGACAGCCTCGATGGCATCGTCGGCCTGTGGAACGAGAATGTCTGGCTCGCCGCCAAGGGTGGCGGCATCGGCAGCTACTGGGGCAATCTGCGCGGCATCGGGGAAAAGGTCGGCCGCAATGGCAAGACCTCCGGCGTCATCCCCTTCATCCGGGTGATGGACAGCCTCACGCTGGCGATCAGTCAGGGCAGCCTGCGCCGCGGCTCGGCGGCCTGCTACCTGCCGGTCAACCATCCGGAGATCGAGGAATTCCTCGAGATGCGGCGCCCGACCGGCGGCGATCCGAATCGCAAGGCGCTGAACCTGCACCACGGCGTGCTGCTGTCCGATTCCTTCATGCGCGCGGTCGAGGCGGATGAGGAATGGGCGCTGGTGTCGCCCAAGGACGGCGCGCTGATGCGGAAGGTGTCCGCCCGCAGCATCTGGATCCGCATCCTGACGGCGCGGATCGAGACCGGCGAGCCTTACATCATCTATTCCGACCACGTGAACCGGAACCGCCCGGAACACCACAAGCTGGCCGGGCTCGAGGTCAAGACCTCGAACCTGTGCAGCGAGATCACGCTGCCGACCGGCATCGACCAGCATGGGATGGAGCGCACCGCGGTGTGCTGCCTCTCCTCGCTCAACTGCGAGACCTGGTTCGAGTGGAAGGACAATCCGCGCTTCATCCCCGATGTGATGCGGTTCCTGGATAACGTGCTGCAGAGCTTCATCGACACTGCGCCGGACAGCATGGCGCGTGCCCGCTATTCGGCGATGCGCGAACGCTCCGTCGGCCTCGGCGTGATGGGTTTTCACTCGTTCCTGCAGGCCTTGAACGTGCCGTTCGAAAGCGCCATTGCCAAGGTGTGGAACAAGCGGATGTTCAAGCACATCCGCGAACAGGCGGATGTCGCCAGCCGCATCCTGGCGGAAGAACGCGGGCCCTGCCCGGATGCCGCCGAATACGGCTTCATGGAGCGCTTCTCGAACAAGATGGCGATCGCGCCGACGGCGTCGATCTCCATCATCTGCGGCGGCGCTTCCCCGGGCATCGAGCCGATTGCGGCGAACGTCTACAACCACAAGACGCTCAGCGGTTCCTACATCGTGCGGAACATCCACCTGAAGAAGGTGCTGGCGAAGCACGGCCGCGACGATGACGATACCTGGACCTCCATCACCGTCACCAAGGGCAGCGTCCAGCACCTCGACTTCCTGACGGAGCAGGAGAAGCTCACCTTCCGCACCGCCTTCGAGCTCGACCAGCGCTGGGTCATCGAACACGCCGCCGACCGCACGCCCTATATCTGCCAGTCGCAGTCGGTGAACGTCTTCCTCCCCGCCGATGTCCATAAGCGGGACCTGCACCAGATCCACATGATGGCGTGGAAGAAAGGCGTGAAGTCGCTCTACTACTGCCGCAGCCTGTCGATCCAGCGGGCCGATACCATCAGCGAGAAGGTGGTCGGCCAGGAAGACGTGATGGCCGTGCATGTGGCGACGGCGGCGGATGCGGCGATGCCGTTGCTGGCGCATGGCGCGCAGACCTCGACGACGGATTACGAGGAATGCCTGAGCTGCCAATAGGAAGACCAGGGAGGCGGGGAACCGCCTCCCCGGACC
>CANJXD010000497.1 GCA_947478535.1 Acetobacteraceae bacterium | reverse complement strand
CCCAGTCCACCGCATCGGTGAAGCTGCCCATCGGCAGGCCGAAATGGAAGCCGGCGGCGGCGCATCGCTCGGCCGCCGTCAGGAAGGTGGTCCAGTTCCACTGGTCCACGCCCGGGCCAAGGCGATCCTCGGCCGGATACATGGCGCGGACATCGAGGCCAGCATGCTGCTGCAGCAGGTCGAAGCGCGCGAGCGACGGCTTGTGCTGGGAACCCGAGACGGCGGGGATGGCGCGCCAGGCGCCTTCGCGCTTCGCGAGGTACTCGGCCGTCGGGTTGATGGGGCCGTACTTGCCGATCAGGCGCTGGACGATGTCGTCCACCGGCTCGAGCAGCCGGGCATGGGCCGATGGCTCCCAGGTCGGGAAGCTCAGGATGTCATGCCCGCTGCGGGCCTGCGCCTGGGCGGCGATGGTCAGCAGGTTCTGGTTGCCAACGGAGGTGATGAAGTCAACCTGCACATCCACGCGGTTGTTGCGGCCCCATTCGGCGCAGAGCTCCCGCATGATGCCGTTGCCGGCAGGAACCCAATGGTCCCAGAAGCCGCATCGCAGCGTCGTCGTCGCCTGGGCGTGAACTGCGGGTGCGGTGATTGCGATGCCGCCGGCGATCGCGCCGGTACCGGCGCCAGCGCGCAGCATATCGCGCCGGGTGAAGCCCTGAGCCATACGTTCCTCCTGCCCTGATGCGGCCGTTGGATCGGCCTGCCTGGTTGCGGGGCAAAGGTTACGCATCCTGCGGTGCGGCAAGCAAGCCCAGTCCCGCACCCCGACAATTTCAAGGTTTCGGGCGCGCGAAGTTTCGCCGGCGGGCGCCAGGGGACGTTCCGCGCCTGCGTCGGGAACGGCGTGGGGGGAAGGCCGGTTGGTGGCGGCGAAGCGAGGGGTGGCTGATGGACGATCCGGACCGGACCACGGAGGTCGGCCGCCGCCCCCTGCTGGCGGAATTGGCAAGCCTGCACCGCCGCCGGCGCGTCACCGGCAGTGTCCGCGTGACCGTTACCACGGCGGAGACGCTGGAACAGGTCGAGGCCGAGCGCCTGGTCGCCGAGCCGCGCCCGCCACCAGGCTGCCATGGCGCGGGCGCTGAACGCGCGCGGGGTGCCGACCCCGCAGGGCAGGGGTGCGTGGACCCACACGACGGTGGCGCGGGTGGTGGCGCGGGTGGTGGCGCGAAGCGGCTGCGCGTCGGGCAGCAGTCCTTGCCAGCGACAGCTTGGCGCAACTCCTCCAGGCTGAGGGCAAGATCACGCTGAACTGAAGGAGCTCTGCGCCTGGAGCTGCCGCGACGAACCGGGTTCGCCGCATCCGCTGTCAGCCAGGCGCGGCCTTCCGATCCTCCGGGGCGTATTGCTCCAGCGTGGTCAATCGCGCCTCGGACGCGCGCAACTGGCGCAGGGCCTGGCCGCCGCCCAGGGAGAAGATCGAGGCGACGAGGGCCTGCGCGGTGGCAAGCGCGCCGGTCAGGCTGGGAAAGAAGCCAGGGCCGGTCGCAGCGTCAAACAACAGCACGTGGTTTGCACCCTCCGCCATCGGCGCGGTCGAACGGTCGGCGATGGCGACGAAGGGACAGCCCGCTGCGCGGGCGGCGCCCGCCGTCAAAATGCTGGCCTTGGAATAGGGCGCGAAACCGATCAGCACCACGCCATCCTGGGCCTCGAAAGAGGCGAGGTCGAAATCTTCCGGACCGCTGCTGCCGACCAGCCGCACGCTGCCGGGGCGGAACAGCCTGAGCTGATAGTGCATGAGATGCGCCACGCCGTGGCAGGACCGGAAACCCGCAATCCAGATGCGCGGTGCGGCATGAAGGGCGCGCGCCGCCACCGCGATTGATGCGGCGTCGGTCTGCCGCAGCCGCTCGGCGTCCGCCGCCACCATCTCTCGCGAGAGTTTATCGAACGGCTCGCCGTCGGATCGGACGCGCGCCGAGAAATGCGATTGTGCCGCCGGGCGGCGTGCCTCGACCAGAGCGTCCCTCAGCTCGTCCCAGCCGGCATAGCCGAGCGCGCGCGCCAGGCGGGTGAAGGTCGAGGGCGTCACGCCCGCCGTGGCCGCCAGATCGCGCATGGAGCGTGTCGTCGCGTCGAAGTCGTTGCCGACGACGAAACGCCCCACTTCCCGCATGCGCGGCGCCAAGACTGGCAAGGCGCGGCGCAGGCGGTCGAGCGGCGAGGTCTCTGCCGTCATCTCGCTAGTCGATCACGCTGCGGCATTGTCCCGGCACCACGTCGCGACCTGCGCATGCGTTGCGAACCAGCAATCGCCGCGTGCCTTGATATGCGCGATCAGCCGTTCCAGCACCGGCATCCGGCTGCGATGGCCGATGTGATGAGGGTGCAGGGTGAGCTGGAACAGGCCGCCTTCCTTCCACGCTCCGTCGAACTCGGCCTTGTAGATCTCCTCTACCGCGGAGGGAGCCGTGTAGGGCCGTGCGCCGAGCTTCCGGCGCATGCTGAGATAGGGCGCGTCGTCGCGGATCCATTCGACGGGGATCTCGATCAGCCCGACCGGCTTGCCCGCGTCCATCAGCTCGTAGGGTTCGTCGTCGGCCATCAGGCTGCTGTCGTAGAGCAGTCCCATTTCGCACATGATGCTCAGCGTATGCGGCGAGAAATCCCAGCTCGCAGTGCGCATGCCGACCGGCCTGACACCGGACAGACGTTCCAGCACGTCGGCGGCACGCAGGGTCAGATCGCGCTCCACGTCATAGCCGAGATGCAGGTTGCTTTCGTGGATCCAGGAGTGGATGCCGATCTCGTGCCCTTCCTCGACTAGGCCCGGTAGTTCCTCCGGATGCAGCATCGCGGAGACGGCGGGATAGTAGAAGCTCGCTGAGATGCCTTCCTGCCGCAGCAGTGCGCGGATGCGCGGCAGGCCGCGGCGGCTGCCATACTGACCCTGGCTGATGCGCGACGGATAGGGATCGTTCTCGCCGAGCGGATTGGTCTCGTGATCGGGGTCGAAGGACAGCGCGACGCAGCAACGCGCCCCGCCAGGCCAGGATTTCGGGGCTAGGCTGCGGCCCGCCCGGCCATGACCGACCACGCCGCGCCAATGCTCCTCGGGCCAGTCCCAGGGCTGGATGTCCGCGCTCATGCCACGGCCGCCTGGGCGACGCGCTCCGTGCCGCTGGCCTGGATGCCGAGCACGGTGGTACGGACGATCATGCGGCGCAGCGGCAGCCTGTAGTCGGCGACGGCATTGTGCTGCAAGGCGCAGTCATCCCAGATCAGCAGGTCACCTTCCTGCCAGCGATGCGTGTATCGCACCTCGGGCCGCGTGGCATGGCCGCAGAGCGTGTCGAGCAGCGCGCGGCTCTCGTCCTCCGGCAGCTGTTCGATGCGATAGGCATATTGCTCGCTCACATAGAGGCACTTGCGCCCCGTGACGGGATGCCGCCGCACCACCGGCTGGGAGACCGGCGGGATGTCCTCCGACGTCGCCGACCTATAAGCGGGCCCGCTGCCCTTCTGCGACGGATTCAGGTAAGAATGCAGGGCGGTAAGGTTTTCAATGCGATCCTTCGTCGCCTGCGGCAGCGTGTCGTAGGCGTGGCCGCTGCTGACGAACATGGTGCCGCCGAGCGGCCTGCCCTCGGCATCGCGCGGGATCTCCATGGAGTAGAGCACGGCATAGCCGTTCGGGACCACCTGATAGGACCGGTCCGAATGCCAGTACTGCCCGGCGTCGACCATGCCGATATGCTTGCCGTCCGCGTCAAGGATGTTCGACAGCCGCTCCAGCTGCGGATATCCCGGCACCAGAAACTGCGTCTCCGGCCGAGGTGGCTTGATCGTGCCGAGGCGCGCGCTGAGGTCGAGAATCTGTTGGCTGGTGATGTCCTGGCCCCGGGCGAAGACGACGCCATGCTCGTTCAGTGCCGCGCGCAGCGCGGCGAAGTCGTCTTCGCTGACGCCGCGGCCGATATCCAGGCCGCGGATCTCGGCACCGACCGGTTCGGCGTTGGGAATGATCTCCATGGTGATTTCCTCATCTATTCGGCGCGCGCGCCGGAGGCGCGGACGATCGGGGCCCAGACTTCGGTCTCGCGCTGGACGAAGGCCGAGAAGCGCTCCGGCGTGTAGCCGGTCATCACGTTGAAACCGGCCGCGGCATATTGCCGCGACACGTCTGGCATCGCGATGATCCGCTGCATCGCCTCGCCGAGCCTCTGGACGATCGAACCTGGCATGCCGGCGGGACCGAACAGGCCGAACCAAGAATAGCCGGGATAGGGGGGCAGGCCGGCCTCGGCGGTCGTCGGCACGTCCGGCAGCTGAGGGCTGCGCTGTTCCGTGTTGACCAGGACGCAGCGCATCGTTCCGGAATCGTGGAACGGCTTCAGCGTGCCGGGCACGTCGTGCATGAACTGGATGGTGCCCGAGACCATGGCCGTGAAGGCCTCGCCGCCGCCGCGGTAAGGCACGTGCACGGCGGAGCAGCCATTCGTCGTCAGGAAGCTGGATGTCGCGAGATGGCCGGAGGTGCCGACACCGCCGCTGCCGAACTGG
>CANJXD010000496.1 GCA_947478535.1 Acetobacteraceae bacterium | reverse complement strand
CGGGGACGGAAATCCACGTCCTCGGCTATCGCGGCATGCGCGAATACGAAATCACCTTCGATGGCTTCGAGGTGCCCGCTTCCGCCCTGCTCGGCGGCGTGGAGGGCCGCGGCTTCAAGCAGTTGATGGAAACCTTCGAAAGCGCCCGCATCCAGACCGCGGCGCGGGCGCTCGGCGTCGGCCAGAATGCGCTGGAGCTCGCGGTGTCCTATGCGCGGGACCGCAAGCAGTTTGGCAAGGCGACGCTGCATTTTCCGCGCGTCCACGGCAAGATCGCCTGGATGATGGCGGAGACGATGATGGCCCGTCAGCTCACCTACTTCTCTGGCCGGCAGAAGGATGCGGGGCGGCGCTGCGACATCGAGGCGGGGATGGCGAAGCTGCTCGCCGCGCGCGTCGCCTGGTCCAACGCCGACAACGCGTTGCAGATCCACGGCGGCAATGGCTACGCCATCGAATACCCGATCAGCCGCGTGCTGTGTGACAGCCGCATCCTCAACATCTTCGAGGGTGCCGCGGAAATCCAGGCGCAGGTGATCGTGCGCGGCCTGCTCGGCCGCATCAACTGACGGGAAGGGGCACGGCAATGGCACCGCAACGGCGCGCGCTGGGCAGCAGCGGCATCACCATCGCGCCCCTGATGTTCGGCGGCAATGTCTTCGGCTGGACGGCGGATGCGGCGATGTCCTTCCGCCTGCTCGATGCCTTCCTCGATGCGGGCTTCGACGCCATCGACACGGCCGATGTCTATTCGCGCTGGGTGCCCGGACACACCGGCGGGGAGTCGGAGGCGATCCTCGGCGCCTGGATGAAGGCGCGCGGCGTGCGCCACCGCGTGATGCTCGCCACCAAATGCGGCAGCGACATGGGGCCGGCGGGCAAGGGCCTGCACCCCGACCACATCGGCCGCGCGGTGGAAGCATCGCTGCAGCGCCTCGGCACCGATCACATCGATCTGTATCAGGCGCATCGCCCCGATCCGGAAACGCCGATCGCGGACACGCTGGGCGCCTTCGCGCGGCTGGTCGAACAGGGGAAGGTGCGCGCCATCGGCACCTCCAACGAAAGCCCCGCGCAGTTGCGGGAGGCGTTGGAAACCTCCCGTGCCCTCGGCCTGCCCGCCTTCGTCACCACCCAGCCCCGCTACAACCTGCATGACCGCGCCGATTTCGAAGCCGGTTTGCAGCCGGTCTGCGTCGAGCACGGCGTCGCGGTGATCCCGTTCTACAGCCTCGCCGCCGGCTTTCTTACGGGGAAGTATCGACGGGCGGAGGATGCGGTGGGGAAGACGCGCGGCGGGATGATGAAGCAGTTCCTGACGCCACGCGGGCTTGGCATCCTCGCCGCGCTCGATGACGTCGGCGCGCGGTTTGGGGCGACGCCGGCGGAGGTGTCCCTCGCCTGGCTGCTGACGCGCCCGGCCCTGGCCGCCCCCATCGCCAGCGCCACGACACAGGAACAATTGGCGTCGCTGCTGCGGGGCGTGACCCTGACACTGGATGCGGAAGCGCTGGCGACGCTCGACGCCGCCAGCGCGTAGCGGATTACTCCGCGGTCGCGCCGGTGGCGCGCACCACCTCGCCCCACACCCGCACTTCCTCCGCGATATAGGCGGCATACTGCGCCGGCGTCATGTCCGAGGGATCGGCCGTGAGTTCGTTGTAGCGCTGGCGCACCGCCGGCAATTGCAGGATGGCGCGGATTTCCGTGTTCAGCTTCTCGACAATCGGTGCCGCCAGGCCCTTCGGCCCGGACACGCCGAACCAGGAATAGGAGGTCATGCCCGGCAATCCGCTCTCGGCCAAGGTCGGGATGTTCGGCAGATGCCGGTTGCGCTCCGAATCCGCCACCGCGATCGCCTTCAGCGTACCGTCGCGGAGGTAGCCAATGGAGGATGGCAGCCCATCCACGAACAACCCCACCGTGCCCGAGATGACATCGATCAGCGCAGGCCCCGCGCCGCGATAGAGGATGGGGTTCATCTTGAATCCCGCGGTGAAGCCGATGCGCATGCCCAGCAGATGCGTCGTCGTGCCATGGCCCGCGATCGCGAAATCCAGCCCATCCGGCTTCGACCGGCCCAGCCGGATCAGGTCCGGCATCGTCTGCGCCTCGTAGCGCGGATTGATGACGACGGCGGTGGAGGTGCTGGCGGCGAGCGCGATATGCGTGAAGTCCGTGCTCGCATCGTAGCGCACATTGCGGAACAGACTCGGCGAGATGCCGTGCGAGGCGCTGTTGGAGATGACCAGCGTGTAGCCATCCGGCGCCGCCTGCGCGACCTGCGCGGAGGCGAGCGTCGCCCCGGCGCCAGGGCGGTTTTCCACCACGAAGGGCTGGCCGAGCCGGTCCTGCAGGTTGGCCGCCAGGATGCGGGCGACGATATCCGTCGTGCCGCCGGGTGCGAAGGGCACTACGATGCGCACGGGCCGCGCCGGCCAGGCGGCGGTCTGGGCATAGGCAGGCAGCGGTATCAGGGATGCGCCGGCCAGCAGCGCGCGGCGATTGATCGTCACCGTCATGGGTCGTCTCCTCAGGCTTGCGGGGGATAGGGTAAGGCCGTTGCGGGCGGCGCGTCCAGAAAGCTTGCGATGATGGCAGCGGTCTCGGCAAGGGCGTCCGGCGTTGCCGTGCCGGGTGTCTCCACGCTGGTGGCTTCCGGCAGGAGGGCTGCGGCGCGGTGGCGCTGGGCGAAGACGTTGTCCGTACGCGCGAAGGCCAGCAGCGCGGGGGTCCGCAGCAGCGGCAGCCGGTCTTCCATCCGATAGCGCAAGGCGGCGTGGTAGGGGCGCGGATAGGTCGCGCCGTTCCGCAGCACTTCCAGCAGCTTGGCGTGGATCGCGGCGGGGCTCGCCACCGCGCCATCCCGCCGATGCGCGTCATCGCGCGCGAACCAGGGAAAATAGAGAAAGTAGTCGCGGCACATGGCGAAGGCCTCGTGCAGATACCTGCCTTCCGCGTCCGGCATCAGCACCGGCGCCACCTCCGCGATCATCCGTTGCCGCGCTTCCTCGTCATAAAAGCCCACACCATCGAGCACGACACGGCGCACCCGCGCGGGATGGCGGATGGCCGCTTCCGTCGCGATGCGGGCGCCGAGATGCGCGCCGTGGATATCGGCGCACCCGATGCCGAGCGCATCCAGCAGCGCGATGAGTGCATCAGCGAGGTCCGCGATCTCCGGCTGCGGGTTCGCCAGCGCGTCACTCTCCCCGCATCCCGGCATATCCGGCACCAGCACGGCGCGTGCGGCACCCAGCGCGATGGCCAAAGGCGCCAGCGCAGCGCCATTGGCTGCGCCACCATGCAGCAGGATCAGCGGCGCCGGGCCGCCCTCGCCCCCCTCGCGGTAGTGCGCCTGCCCCCAGGGCAGGTCCGCGAAGCGCCGCCGCAGCCTCATGCGCCCGCCGCGTGGCGCGCGGCGAGCCAGCCGAAGGTCAGCCCGCGCATCAGCGAGGCACCAGCCTGGTAGCCCGCGCCGGATTCCGTCGGCGCCGCGGCATTGCCGCAGGCATAGAGCCCCGCGATCGGGCGGCCGCGCACATGCTGCACCCGCGCATCCGGATCCGTCAGCAGTCCCGCCGCCGAAATCCCGCCGAGCTTGATCCGCACCGCACAATACGGCGCCTTCACCAGTGTCCCGAGATTAGGGTGGGCGGCGTGCGGATCACCGGCGGTGGAGCGCGCGAAGGCGGAGGAACCGCGGCCATGCTCCGCATCCTCGCCCTTCGCGGCGCCCTGGTTGAAGCGCGCCACCGTCTCCGCCAGCACCACGCCATCCAGCCCGATCTTCGCCGCGAGCTCGGCCAGCGTATCCGCCTGCACCACCCAATCCGGGATCGGCGCGCCAGGAGGCCGCCGGGCGAAGCTGTACCGATCGAAATACTGGGCATCGAGCAGCATCCAGGCCGGCAGGTTCGGGTGCCGGTGCTGGCCGAGATCGAAGCGCGTCAGCCCCGCCACCACATGCTGGAACTGGCTTTCGTCACAGAAGCGCTGCGCCTGGTCGTTGACCACGATGCTGTGGGGGTAGGACAGGCCGCGCAGCCCGGCGCTGAAGAAAATCTCGAGGCCGGGCGCCGCGGGATCGGGGATCGCGTAGCCCACCAGCATGGCCAGGTTGTTCGGCACCCGCCACACCGCAGCACCCAATTCGCTGCCCATCACCAGGCCATCACCTTCGATGGAGCGCGGGAAGATGTTCATCCAATCAGGCAACCCCTCGAAGCGATTCACCAGGTCAGCGTTGCCCTCATAGCCGCCGGTCGCCAGCACTACGCCGCGACGCGCCGTGATGCGCGTGGCGGTGCCACCATGCATGCCTTCCAGGCCCGTCACGCGTCCCGCTTCCATCAGCAACTGCTCGGCGCGGAAGCCGGCCAGCACGGGCACGTCCGCGGCCATCAATTTCGCGAGAAACTGCCCGACCAGCGCCGGCCCAGCCGCCAGCAGCCGGCGCTGGCGCCGTGCCTCCAGCTCATGCTCCGGCCAGCGCTGCCGCGCGCCGAGGCCGCCCCAGG
>CANJXD010000495.1 GCA_947478535.1 Acetobacteraceae bacterium | reverse complement strand
TTCGGGCATGGCGGAGGCGCGCGTCGGCCCCGTGGTGGCCAGGCCGCGCCAATGGCCGGCGCGCACCGGCTCCACCGTGGTGGCGATGGAGTTGAACATCACGTGCACCGCGCCATTCGTAAGGTCCGCCCGCGCCAGCGCATCGCCGCGATAGGGCACATGCACCATCTGCGTGCCGGTCATCTTCATGAACATCTCGGCGGAGAGGTGGATGGACCCGCCGGCGCCGGCCGAGGCGAAGTTCAGTCGCCCGGGATTGGCGCGGAGATAGGTGATGAATTCGGGCACAGTGCGCGCCGGGACGGAGGGATGCACCACCAGCACGTTGGAGGAGGCGAACATCAGGCCCAGCGGCTCCAGGTCCCGCTCCCACTGGAAGGGCGTGTCGCGGATGAGGTAGCGGGTGTTGATGATGTTCGGGCCACCGGTGACCAGCGTGTAGCCATCCGCCGGGGCCTTGGCGGCAGCATCGGTGCCGAGATTGCCGCCGGCGCCGGGACGGTTGTCCACCAGCACACGCTGGCCGAACTGCGCGGCCAGCGCATCGGCGAAGGCGCGGCTCTGCGCATCCGAGGCGCCGCCCGCGGGGAAGGGCACGATGATGCGCAGGGGGCGGTTCGGGAAGGTCTGCGCCATCACGGCGGTGGGCAGCAGCAGCGCCGCGGTCAGCAGCAGCTTGGTCAGGGCACGGCGCATGGCGGCTTCCTTCTCCCGGTTTCAGCACAATCCTGACGGGAGGGTGACAAGAAGCGCAGGCCGCATGCAAGCGCAGAAGCGAACAGGTGGCGCGCCACCAACGCCGATCTGCGCCACGCGACCGCAAGCCATGCCGGTATACGCGCCACCCGGCTCATCCATACGGCGTATGCAATCCCGGCGGCGCGTTATCGTCGCGCCGGCGGCATGAGCGCATCCACCAGCATCGCGGCATTGCCGCCCGTCGCGAGCCCCTGGATGGCGAGCAGGGCGCGTTCGATCCCCGCGGCATCCAGCACATGCCCCGCGCAGTCGCGGAACTTCGCATCATGGTCGGCGGCGGACATGGGATAGGCGAGCGAGCCGCGGCGTTCGGTGCGCGACTCCGTCAGCACATCGCCGTTGCGCAGCCGCAGCGTCACGGTGGTGGGTGGCGGCGCCGCGTTCTCCGGCTCCGGCACACCGCGCATGGTGATGCGCGGCATCAGCGCGCGGATCGCCGGACGTTGGATGGCATCACCTTCGAAATCCGATAGCGTGAGGCGACCCTGCGTCGCGGCTGTGGCGAGGCAGTATTCCATGCTGAACCGCGCCTCCATCCCCGTGGTCGGCCGCGGATGCATCAGGTTGCGCGACAGCACCAGCGGCATGTCCGTCTCGATCGTCTCGATATCCGCGGCGGTGATGCCGGCCCGTTTGCGCAACGCCAGCAGCGCATCCAGCGAAGGATGCGTCGCGGCACAGGTGGGGTAGGCTTTGTAGCTGATGCCGATGGCCTCGATGGCCAGTGGCTCATTCGCACCTGGCGGGCGCATGATGCCCTCCTCAGCCGGGCGTCCGGCATACATCTCGATGAAGCGCCACGGGCCTTCCAGCGCTTCCGCCGCGCCGCCGGCGCCGGTTTCCGCCAGACCGGCGGCGAGGATGCCGGCCTTCGCCGCCAGCCCCGCATGGATAGACTTCGCCATCGCGCCCAGTTGCATCCGCGTGCCGCCGGCCATGCTGACGGCAAGGCTCAGCGCATCCCGCGCCTGCTCCGCCTCCAGCCGCAGCAACCGCGCGCAGGCGCCGGCCGCGCCGATGGCCCCGATGGTGGAGGTGGCATGCCAACCCAGGGCGTAATGTTTCGGGTTCACACCGCGCCCGACGCAGGCCATGACTTCCAGCCCCACCACCAGCGCGTCCAGCAATTCGGGGCCGGTGGCCTGGCGTTCCTCCCCCAGCGCGAGGATGGCGGGCACCAGCACCGCCGTGGCATGGCCGCTGAGTGGCGCGAAGGTATCGTCGTAATCCAGCACATGCGCCGCCGCGCCGTTCACCAGCGCAGCCCAGGGGGAGGCCATGGCCTGGCCGACGCCGACGATGCGCGAAGGCCCCGCCCCCCAGCGGGAGACCGCGGCACGCACGCGGCGCGGCGTTTCTTCCTCCGCGCCCGCGAGCATGACGCCGATCGCGTCCCGCATCCCGGCCACCGCCAGGGGCGCCGCCTCGGCGGTGCGTTCCCGCGGCACCTCCGCAATCCACCCGGCGATGCGCTGCGTCGCCCCCATCCTGGCTCTCGTCGTGCCACCCGTCATGGCCAATTCCCCCGTCCCTGCGCGAAGGAGACGACGCATTCGCGCATACCGCAAGGGCTTCGTCTCTTCCCGACGATGGCCATACCGTGCCAGCATCCCGGCAAGGATTTGAGGAAGGATTTGTCCCATGTCGGGGTCTCGGGCCGGCGCGATCGCACAAGCGGAACGCTGCTTTGACGAAGGGACATATCTGGCGCAGTTGAAGCGCCTTGTCGCCGTGCCGACGGAAAGCCAGTTGCCGGACAGCGAGCCGGCGCTTCGCCGCTACTGCGAGGAGACGATGCCGGCGCTGATGCAGGGCATGGGGTTCGATCCGGTCGTGCTCGACAATCCGCGCAAGGGCCGCGGGCCGGTCTTCGTCGCGACACGCATCGAGGATCCGTCGCTGCCGACCGTGCTGGTCTATGGCCATGGCGATGTCGTGCGCGGGCTGAAGGGCCAGTGGACCGATGGGCTCGACCCCTGGGCCGTCACGGTCCGCGGGGACAAGTGGTATGGCCGCGGCACGGTGGACAACAAGGGCCAGCACCTGATCGCCATCGAGGCGCTGCGCGCCGTGATGGCGGAACGCGGCGGCCGGCTTGGCTTCAACGCGAAGGTGCTGGTCGAGACCGGGGAGGAGCAGGGCTCGCCCGGCCTGCGCGAATTGCTGCAGGTGGAGCGGGACCGACTGGCGGCGGATGTGTTCATCGGCCTCGACGGACCGCGCCAGACCACCTTCATGCCGGAGATGAAGCTCGGCGCGCGCGGCGGCGTGGCGTTCGACCTGGTGGTGCGGCTGCGGGACCACGCGCATCATTCCGGCCATTGGGGCGGGGTGTTGACCGACCCGGGCCTGGTGCTGGCCCATGCGCTGGCGAGCATCACGGATCGCCAGGGGCGCATCCTGGTGGAGGGCTGGACGCCCGAGGCCATCCCGGCCTCCGTCCGCAAGGCGATCGGCGAGTTGGTGTTCGAGGATATCCCCGGCCTGCCGGAAGGCGACCCGAACTGGGGCGAGCCCGGGCTGACCAAGGCGGAGAAGATCTTCGGCTGGACCAGCGTGATCGTGCTGGCGCAGATCACTGGCCACCCCGATGCACCGACCAATGCCGTGCAGGGCGAAGCGCGGGCCCGGCTGCAGGTGCGGCATTGCGCGGATGTGCCGGGCGCATCCATCGTGCCGTCGCTGCGCAGGCACCTGGATGCCAAGGGCTTCCCGGAGGTCGAGATCATCCAGGTGATGGAACGCGACATGTTCGGCGCCTCCCGCACCGATCCGTCCGATCCCTGGGTCGGCATGGTCGCGGGATCAATGGCGCGCACGACGAACCACGCGCCGAACATCGTGCCGAATTCCTCCGGCTCCAATCCCTCCGACATGTTCCTGGAGGAGTTGGGCACGCCGGTGATCTGGATTCCGAACAGCTATGCCGGCTGCAACCAGCATGGCCCGGATGAACACGCGCTGGCGCCGCTGCTGCGAGAGGGCCTCGGCCTGCTGGCAGGGCTGTGGTGGGATATCGGCGAGGGCCGGGTTCCGGCGAAGCGATAGGAGGCAATAGGCATGCAACGGCGTGGCATTCTGCTGGGCGGCGTGGCGGCGCTGGCGGCGCCCCCCGTCCTGGCGCAGGGCGGCTATCCCGCCCGCCCCGTGCGCCTCATCATTCCCTTCGCGCCCGGTGGCGGCACGGACAACCTGGCGCGGCTGATCGAGCCTTTCGTCAATCGCGCGCTCGGCCAGAACCTCGTGATCGAGACGCGGCCCGGCGCCGGCGGCGTCATCGGCTCAGAAGCCGTGGCGCGGGCGGAGCCGGATGGCTACACGGTGATGCTGACGGATGCGAGCTTCAGCATCATCCCCGGCCTCTATCCCCGCCTGCCCTTCGATGTGCTGCGCGATTTCGCACCGATCTCGCTGCTCTCGACCGGCTCCTCCGTGCTGCTCGTGCATCCCTCGCTGCCGGTGCGCAGCGTGCGGGAGTTGATCGCGATGGCACGGGCGCGACCTGGGGAACTCAGCTACGCCTCTGGCGGCAACGGCACCGGCCCACACCTGGCGGCGGAGCTGGTGAAGATCCAGGCGGGGATCGACCTGACGCATGTGCCCTATCGCGGCACCGGGCCGGCGACGAATGATGTCGTGGCGGGGCATGTGAAGCTGATGTTCAACGGCATCAGCGCAGCCAAGCCGCATGTCGATGCGGGGCGGCTGATCGCGCTCGCGGTGACGGGTTCGACCCGCAACGCCGCGCTGCCCGATGTGGCGACCTTCGACGAACAGGGCCTGCCCGGTATCGAGGCCGCGAGC
>CANJXD010000494.1 GCA_947478535.1 Acetobacteraceae bacterium | reverse complement strand
TCCCGCAGCAGGGGGCGGACCGCCTCCGGAAATTCGCCGCCACAACCGCACGGCACCAGCGCGGACACCAGGCCGGGATGCCGCAGTGCCACCATCTGCGCGACCATGCCGCCAAAGGACAGGCCGACCACAGCGGCGGGACCGGCCCCGGCCTCCACGATCGCCGCCGCCACGTCATCGGCATAGGCCTCGATCGGGCGAGGGCGGGACACGGCGGGTGAGGCACCGTGCCCCGCGAGGTCCAGCGCGATGACGCGGCGATGCGCAGCCAGCGCCGCCGGCAGGTCGCCCCAGAAGCCGCCATCAAGGCCCACGGGGTGCAGCAGCACCACCGGCTTGCCTGCGCCGAGGCTACTTCCGTGCAGGCGCAGCGCCGTATTTGCGGTCGCGCCGGGGCTCTCATTCCTGGACATGGCGTTTCCTATTCTGTCGACAGTTGATGCGCCCCTGCCCGCGCCTGTCAATCACCGTCGGCGAAAAATGGCATGTCTATTGGCTTACACTGACGTCGGGGAGTCGACACGCCCCGCGCCGCCATCCTACCTTCCTATCAAGAGTGTCGACACAATCACGGTGCGCAACGCACCGCCACGGGGAGGATCGCTGCTTGGCCCGGCTGCGCTACCTGACGAAGGACGACCTGCCCCCGGAACATCAGGATGTCGTCGCCCGCGATATCTGGCTGAACCGCGTAATGGCGAACAGCCCCGGCGCCGCCCGCGCCTTCACCGATCTCGGCATGTATATCCGCCACCGCAGCCGGCTCGATCCACGGCTGCGGCAGATGGCGATCATGCAGGTCGGCTGGCTTGCCCGAAGCCCCTATGAATGGTCGCATCATGTGCGGATCGGCAAGGATTTCGGATGCAGCGACGCCGATATCCGCGCGATCGCGGTGGAGAGCGATGGCCGCGTATCCACCCTCGAGCCGCTGGCTCGCCTCGTGCTGCAGGGTGCGCGGGAAATGTTCCACGGCCCCGGTATGGCCGCCAGCACCTTCGCCACGCTGCGCGAGGCGATGGATGATGAACGCCTGACGGACCTCGTCGTCACCATCGCCTATTACTGCGGCGTGGTGCGTCTGCTCGCATCGCTCGAAGTGGATGTCGAGCCCGATTACCAGCCCTTTCTCGATGAGTATCCGCTGCCATGACCATCGCCCTTGATGAAGACGTCACGCCATCCCCGCTGCCGCCCCCCGGCACGCGCGTGCTGGTCACCGGCGGCGCGCAGGGCATCGGCCGCGCGGTGGCGGATGCCTTCCACGCCCGCGGCGCGCGCGTCTGCGTCTTTGACATGGGCCCGGTGCCGGATGCGCCACCGGAATGGCTGGTGGTGCGCGGTAACGTCACCGTCGCCGCCGAGATCGAGGGCGCCTTCGCGCGGATGGAGGAGGCCTGGGGCGGCGTCGATGTCGCCCACGCCAATGCCGGCATTTCCGCCAACAAGCCGACCATCGAATTGACGGAGGAGGAATGGCGCCGGACCATCGACGTCAACCTCACCGGTGCCTTCCTGACGGCGCAGGCCGCGGGGCGGCGGATGCTGAAGCAGGGCTCCGGCCTGCTGCTGTTCACCGCGAGCCTCTATCACGCGACGGCCGGCGCGGCGCGCGCGGCCTATTGCGGCAGCAAGGGCGGCGTCGCCAATCTGGCCCGCGCGCTCGCCTGCGAATGGGCGGAAAGCGGCGTGCGCGTGAACGCCCTGGCACCAGGCTATGTGGAGACGGCGCTGGTGTCGGATTTGCTGGCGCGCGGGCGGCTGGATGGCAACGCGATCCGCCATCGTTCGCCACAGCGGCGCCTCGTGCAGACGAAGGAGGTGGCGTCGCTGGCGCTGTTCCTCGCCTCCCCGGCCGCGTCCAGCATCAATGGCGCGGTGCTGGCTGTGGATGGCGGCTGGACCGCCAACGCCGCGCCGTGACGTCGCCGGATTTCGCAACGCGTGCTTCCATCAGCGGGCATACGAAGCTCATCGTCATTCTCGCTCATCCCGTCGGCCATGTGCGCACGCCCTCCGCGATGAACGCCCACTTCGCGGCGATGGGGCGGGACGCGGTGGTGGTCCCGATGGCGGTGCGGGCGGAGGATCTCTCCACGGTCGTCGGCGGGCTGCGGCGCCTCGACAATCTCGGTGGCATCGTCGTCACCGTGCCGCACAAGGAAAGCATCGCCCTGCTCTGCGACCGGCTGACCGAAGAAGCGCGCATCGTCGGCGCCGTCAATGTCATCCGGCGGGAGAGGGATGGCTCGCTCCTGGGTGGGCAATTCGATGGCGAAGGCTTCGTCGCCGGACTGCTTGCCGCAGGCCACGCCGTGGGGGGGAAGCGCATCTGGATGGCGGGGGCGGGCGGCGCGGCCGCGGGTATCGGCTTCGCGCTGCTGCGCCACGGCGCCGCCGCGCTGACGATCCACAACCGCACGGAGGCGCGCGCCGCGGCCCTTGCCGCCAGGCTCGGCGCCGCCATGCCCGGGGCGGTCGTGGCTGCCGGCGGCGCGGACCCGGCGGGGCATGACATCGTGGTGAACGCCACCTCCCTCGGTCTCAAGCCAGGCGATGCGCTGCCCGTCGATCCCACCCTGATGCACCCCGCGATGCTGGCGGCGGAGGTGGTGATGCAGCCGGAGGTGACGCCCTTCCTCGCCGCCGCCGCGGCGCGCGGCTGCGCCACGCATGGCGGCCTGGCGATGCTGACAGAGCAGGTCGCGATTCTCGCCGATTTCGTCATCGGCTGAAGCGCTTATCGTGATGTCGTCTGGTCGCAGTCCGAATACAGCGATCTTAACAGCCCGTTGACGAAATCGGACGTCAGTCGAAGTGGTCTGGCTCGATGCTGACGGCGATGGCGGCGATCTGATCGCCGGCGGCGACGATCAGCAGCAGCATCGGGGAGTCGTTCGGCATGATGACGGCGGCGAGGCACGCAGATTGGCGCGCCTGGAACTCCCGTGGTGTCCCCGCGCCGGTCAGCAGGCGCATGATCAGACCGAGGTTGTAGCCAGCGACGTGGATCAGGTAGCGCTTATGGATGTTCTCCCGCCCGCGCAGCCAGGTCCGTCGCATGCCGCCACGGTCGAGCACCAGCGCGAAGCAGCGTTCGACGGTCTCGGCACGCAACTTGAAGGCGGTGCGGGCCACCCCGGAGAGCAGCCGGATGCGATTGTTGACCACGGCGCGGCGGGCGGCGTCGTCGCCGTGCCAGCGGAGGAAGCCATCGCGCTTCGGCTCGGCGATGCGCGTCTTCCACGGGCCGTCGTCGAGCGCCTTCAGCGTCTCGCGGGAATGATAGCCCTTGTCGGCGACCAGTTCGGCCGGTGCCGCCGGGCTCGGCGCCGCCGCGACCGCGTCGAGATGCCGTGCGGCGCTCGCCAGCGTGTCCGGCAGGGTGGCGGTGTCGCCACGCTCGGCGGCGTGCATCTCGACGGCGACCACCGCACCGGTGTCGAGGTCGAGCGCGTGCTCGGGCTTGTGCGCCAGCCGCGTGCGACCGTCCTTCATCCGGGCGATGTGCGCATCCGGATCGGTCGGGCTCTCCCAGTCGGCGTTGGAGAGCTTCTTCCCCTTGCGGGCACGATCCAGCCGGATCAGGTCGTCGGCCGTCGGCGTATCGATGCCGCTCTCGCGGGCCATGCGGGTGAGCATCTCGCGGTAGCCCTCGCCGCTGCCGCGCCGGACGATGGCGCGCAGCGCCGCGTTGGCCTCCATCGTTGAGGCGTCGACGCCGATGCGCTCGCCCTTCACCAAGCCGCGCTCGGCCAGCCTCGGCGGGGAGCTCGACCTGCCCGGCTTTGCCGATGACCTCAGCGGGGCGATCGATCGCGCCAGCGACCGCGCCCAGAACGCGGCGCAGCAGCAGCAGGTCACGCTGGAGGCGCTGCGCGAGGAGGTGCGCGGCCTGCGCCTCGTCATCGAGCGGAGCCTGGCAGCATGATCGGCCTTGCCCCGCTGGCCACCATCCCCCTGGCGGGATGGTGGGCGCCGGCCTCGCCGCCCGCCCCGCCTATCTTGCTGCCCGCGGAACTGGTCGCTGGCGATGTGGTCTGGCTGCTGCAACTCGGCACCCAGCCGAGTGCCGCCGCAGAGGCCACGCCGGCGCCGCTTGGGATGATGGCCGGCGCGCCCCTGGCCGCCGCCGATCGTCCGGCCGATCTGCCAGTGGCGACGCCGGTGATCCGGGTCTCCGATCGCGGCTGGCTGGGCGAGCCCGGCGATCTGCTGGCGCCGGATCAGCCCTATCCCGCGCGGTTGCTCGAGCCGCCCGCCCTCGAATATGCCCTGCCCGTCCTGCCCGAGGGCAGTCGCCGCCGCAGCTTTGTCGCCGGCGAGGTGCTGCTGGCCAATGGCGATGGCGCGCTTGATGCCCTCGCCGGCGATTGGCGCGTCGGTGGCCAGGCCGTGACGCTGCTGCGCGGCCCGCATACCCGGCCGCGCCACGCCCCGCTCTCGAGCTTTGCCGTCATCGCCAAGCTGCGCGCTGCCGGCGCCGCCAGCGGCACCACCCGGCTGCGCTTGCCCGTGACCGATGCCTCCACCGATCTCGGTGTGCCGGCCTCGGCGCTCTACGCC
>CANJXD010000493.1 GCA_947478535.1 Acetobacteraceae bacterium | reverse complement strand
TCGACCAGACACAGATTCAGACGCAGATCGACAATGCGCTGACCAATATCGACGCCTACGTCGCTTCCGCCAATTTCAATGGCGTGAACATGCTCGACAACTCCGGCAACCTGAACATCATCCGCAACATCACGGGTGACACGCAGGATGTGGTGGGTGTCGATCGTACCTCCTCCGGCCTTGGCCTCGCCGCCCTCGATGTCAACCAGGCCGACTACTCCGTCGCCTTCGACAACACGCTGGCGCCGGCGGCGAACGAGAACATCACCATCACCTCGAATGGCGAGGACTACGTCTTTGAATTCATCGACGATGCCGGCGGCACGCTGACGGCGCAGCCGGATGCGACGACGAAGGTCTTCGCCGTCACCGGCGACCTGGCCAACATCTCGCCGCTCGAAGCGATGGGCCTGATGATGCAGAAGATCCGCGGCGAAGGCTTCGGCGCCGAGATGAACGACAATGGCGAGCTGATCATCAGCGGTTCCGTCACCGCCGTGACGACGGACGTGACGGGCGCCGGCGCCCCGACCCAGGTGACGGGTACCGACACGGCGATCGACGCGGTGAACACCGCGCTCGACACCATGGGCGACACGCTGGCGACGCTGGGCGCGGCGTTGCAGCAGGTGGAGGGTCTGCAGGACTTCACCATCAAGCTGAACGACTCGATCAAGGAAGGCCTCGGCGCCCTGGTCGATGCGGATCTGGCGGAGGAAAGCGCGCGGCTGACCAGCCTGCAGACGAAGCAGCAGCTCGCGACGCAGTCGCTGTCCATCGCCAACCAGCAGAGCCAGTCGCTGCTCAGCCTGTTCCGCTGATCGCGTAATGCCGGGCGGCGGTGGGCATCGTCCCATCGCCCTCCATCCCGGAGAATGAGGGAAAAGTATGAGCATCGCGCGCTACGCCGCCACCCAGAATACCGTCGGCTCCCCGCGGGAGTTGGAGATTCGCGCCTTCCGCTACGTCAACGGGCTGCTCGCCACCGCGGCTGATGCGCGCGGCCGCGCCGTGGCGCTGGAGAAGGCGCATCGGCTGTGGTCGATCCTGCTGGAGGATCTGCTGTCTCCCGCCAATGGGCTGCCGGCGGCGCTACGTGGGCAGATCGTCTCGCTCGGCCTTTGGGCGCAGCGGGAATCGCAGGCCCGCCTGGGCGATGGCGGCAGTGTGGAGGCGCTGATGGCCGTGCACCGCGACATGATCGAGGGGCTGGAGGCGCAGGGGCGCCAGGCGGTGCCGCAGCGCGGCGCCCCCGCCGCCTTCGCCGCCGCATCCGCCTGACATGCTGGATGGCATCGGCGCACCGGCGGCCTTCGCCATCGTTCAGAAGAACGGCGATGGGCTGCGGGCACGCTTCGCCGCGCGGCGGGACAATGTGGCCGACATGGCGCGCTTTCGCGAACGCGCCGCGGCGATCACCGATGTCGAAGGGCTGTTGAAGGACCGGCGGACGCTGCAGGTCGTGCTGGAGGCCTTTCAGCTGGAAGGGGAGATCGGCAAGCGCGGCCTGCTGCGGAAGATCCTGACGGAGCCGCTGGCGCAGGAGAACGCGCTGGCCAATCGCTTCGCCGACCCCCGCTGGAAGCAGTTGGCGCAAGCCGTGGGCAATGGCCAGGTGCCGCCGCTCGCCGCCGGAAGCCGGCTGCAAAAGCTGGTCGATCTCGCCATGACGAACCGCTTCGAGAAAGCGATGGGCGACTCGAACCCAGGGATGCGTGAGGCGCTGTATTTCTCCCGCGTTGGCGCGCAGGCGACAACCTTGGCCCAGCTGATGTCCGACCCCGCGCTGACCTCCGTGGCCCGCGGTGCGATCGGCATGCCGGATACCTTCGCGGCCCTCGGCTACGACCAGCAGAAGGCCATCCTGGGCAAGCGGCTGGACATGTCAGTGATGGCCGATGCCGCGACGCGGCAGAAGATGGCCGGGCGCTACCTCGCGCTGACCGCCGCGACTACAATCGCCACCAGCAGCGTGTCCGCGCTGTTCGACGGCAGCGGGAGCGCCGCGGGGATCGCGGCGCTGGCCGCGAGCCGGCTTTCGTTCAGCGCGTGACCTCGTGGAGCGCCCTTTGGGCGTGCGGACGCCAGTTCAGCGGCGGCTCCGCCCCCCATCAGCGCAGCACATCCACCGCTGTCAGCGCCGCCGCCATCGCCTCGGTCGCGACCGCTGTCGGCGATTCCGCCGGCGGATGGGCGCGATAGGCATCCAGCTCCCTTCGGGTCGGGATGGAGGTCGCGACATCGCTGACGGCATCCCGGAATTCGATGACGACGAGGCCGAGACTGGGTTCGAGACGAAGCCGGGGATTGGGCAGGGAAGGCGCCACTTCCGTCCCTGCCGCCGGCGCGGCCTGGATCGAACTCGGGAAGCCGCGGGCCTGGGCGATGGAAGGCAGCACCGCGGGCGGCGCGAGGGGGGAGAGGGCGTCGGTGCTCATCGTGGGTATCGCTTCTGGCTGCGCCCTCCTGGCGGGTTGGTCTGAGCCGGTCTGGCAGGGACCATCAGGCGCTACAAACCTGTGAACGCCGCGTCGCATCCTGTGCAGAGCGAGTTGCCAAACCGTTAAGCGTTGGACAATCGGCGCTTGTACCCGTGATCGCGGTTTGACCCGGCGCCGCGCGGGGGGGATGCTGCACCACGAAAAAAGCAGCGGCATTGTCCTCCTCCACTCCCACATCCCCGGCGCAACGCGCCTTGCCGTATCTGGTCACGGCCCTCTGCGCCACTGGCGGGGGGGTCCTCTTCGCGCTGGTGCATATCCCGCTGGCCTGGATGCTGGGGGCGATGGCGGCAACCGGCGTGCTTGCCTGGCATGACCGGGCCTTCGTGCCGAAGCCGGTGCGGCCGATCGGGCTGATCTTCCTTGGCCTCGGGCTGGGCCAGACCTTCACCAGCCCCGTGCTGTCCGCGCTTGGCGCGGCCCTGCCCTGGCTGTTCCTGGCCGCCATCCTGAGCATCGCGGTGGGGGCGCTGCTGGCGCCGGTCTTCTCCCGCCTCGCGCGGATGGACAATCGCACCGGCTATTTCGCCACCGTGCCGGGCGGCGTCATCGTCATGGCTGTGCTGGCGCAGAAGGCCGGCGTTTCGGTGCCGGCGGTGACGCTGGCGCAGACCATCCGCGTCATGGTCGTCGTCGTGGTCTGCCCGCCGCTCATCACCTGGCTCGCGCCACGAGGCGGGGCGGAGGCTTTTTTCGCGGAACGTCCGCCGATCGACCTGATGGGGCTGGCGGTGATGGTCGCGGCCGGATCGGCGGTGGCGATGGTGGTGCGGCTGCTGCCGCTGGCCAATCCCTGGATGCTCGGCCCGTGCTGCATGGTGATCGCAATGTCGGCCTTCGGGGTGCTGCCGTCTGGCGTGCCGATGTGGCTGGTGAACGCCGCGCAGATCGCCATGGGCGCCAGCCTGGGTCAGCGGCTGAACCGGCATTTCATCCTCAGTTCGCGGCGGCTGGTCCTGGCCTCCGCCGGGTCCACGCTGCTGCTGTCCGCAGCCCTCGCCTTGGTGGCGACGGGGCTCGCACTGGCCTCCGGCCTGCCGGTGACGGCGGCGCTGCTCGGCATGGCGCCGGGCGGGATGCCGGAGATGACGATCACCGCCAAGACGCTGGATATGGCGGTGCCCCTGGTGCTGGGCTTTCACCTGGTCCGCACCCTGGCCTGCAACGTGCTGGTGGAGCCGTTCTGGAAGCTGGTGCTGAAGCTCGGCCTGGCGAAATAGGGCTGCCGCCGGGTGCGACGCAGCCCTATCCCGCGCGCCAGCCGAAGCGGCGTTGCAGCCATTCCCGATAGGCGAGTGCGATGTTGGCCGGCGGGCAGAGGGTGGTGGACAGCGCCGTCGCTTCCGCGGCGCCGATGCGCCGGGCCCCGGCTTCGCTGGGGTCCGCCTCCTCCTCCGCCCAGCGCTGCGCCGCGCCGCGCCACAGCGCCACGACATCGGAGCCCGTCAGCGGCGGCAGCACGACCAGGGCGCGGGTGCGCAGCGCAGCGCCGCAGGCACGGGCTGCCTCGATGAGGTCCGGCCGCGCGGGGTCGGGCACCACTTCGCCCAGCGACGGCACGTCCGGCAACGCGGTATCCCGCGCCTGGCCGGCGGCATCGAAGGCGAACCAGCAGGTGAGGCCGAGCGCCGAGGACCGGCTGCTCAGCACCGCCCCCGATATCGGCATGGCATCGGCCTGGCCCTGGCGGATGGCGGCTTCCGCCGCTGGGCCCTGCAGGCCGAAGACCGGTTCCGCTGGCCGGCCGTAAAGGTCCAGCGCCAGCAGCGCCGCGGCTTCCGGCGCGGCCGGGGAGGCGAGGGCCACGCGCACCGGCGTGCGCGCATCGAGCGGCCCTCGCCCGGCCAGCACGCAGGGCGCGAGGCTGCCGCAGATGGCGGGCCATTGGCGAGGCTCGAACCGGGCGCGGCTGTCGCCCACCAGCTGGGCCTGCGCGGCCTGGCCGGCCAGCATCAGCAGCACCAGCCCATCCGGCGCGGAGGAGGAGGCGAAGCGATTCGCCGCCGTGATGCCATCAGCCCCCCCGAGCACCGAGACGCGCAGGGCCGCCGCCTGCACCAGGCCC
>CANJXD010000492.1 GCA_947478535.1 Acetobacteraceae bacterium | reverse complement strand
GGGGTATTGGGGGTGGGGCCGTAACGCGCGCCTGCGCGGCGGTTCATCAGGCCCCTCCGCCAATCCCCCAAGTGAACGGGTGTCCAGAGGGCCGCTGCCCTCTGGTGGGGGGTGCCGGGGGGCAAAGCCCCCTGGCATGGCTCCGCGCGCCCCACGGCCCGCTAAAGCTTCGGCAGCGCGACGCCGCGCTGGCGCATGTATTTGCCTTTGCGGTCGGCGTAGCTGACTTCGGGGGCGCCTTCGCCCTTCAGGAACAGGAACTGGCAGATGCCCTCATTGGCGTAGATGCGGGCGGGCAGGGGGGTGGTGTTGCTGATCTCGATGGTCACCTGGCCTTCCCATTCGGGCTCCAGCGGCGTGACGTTCACGATCAGGCCGCAGCGCGCATAGGTGGATTTGCCGAGGCAGATCACCAGGATGTCGCGCGGGATGCGGAAGTATTCGATGGTGTGGCACAGCAGGAAGCTGTTGGGGGGGATGATGCAGGTATCCCCGCGCCGGGTGACGAAGCCGTTTTCGTTGAACACCTTGGGGTCGACGATGGCGCTGTCGACATTGGTGAAGATCTTGAATTCATCGGCGAGGCGCGCGTCGTAGCCGTAGGAGGACAGGCCGTAGGAGATCACGCCTTCCCGCCGCTGGCTTTCGACGAAGGGTTCGATCATTCCCTTTTCCTGCGCCATCTGGCGGATCCAGGTGTCGGGCATGATGGACATGGGGTGGCGGGCCTCTCTCTGGCGGGGGGTGGGGTTACCCCAGCCGGGCGAGGGGGGCAACGTTTACCCGGGTTCGGGTGGCTCAGGCGCGGTCGGCGTTGGCTTCGGCGTCTCCTCGGCCCGGGCGCGGGACTGGGCCTTTCGGCGGCGCAGATTTTCCCGCAGCGCCGCCGCCAGCCGGACTTCCTTGTCCAACTGGGCGGCGGTCTTGGCGGCTGGCGGTTCGGCCATCGGGTTCAGTCCGCGCGGATGTTGGCGGCCTGCACCACGGCCCGCCAGCGGGTGACTTCGCTGGCGATGAAGGCCGTGTATTGCGGGGCGGTCATGCGGCGCGGGGTGGCGCCGGTTTCCAGCAGCCGGGCGGCGATGTCCGGCGCGGCGAGGCCGGCCAGCACTTCGGCGTTCAGCCGGTCCACGATGGCGGCCGGGGTGCCGGCGGGGGCGGAGAGGCCGAACCAGGTGGAGGCGACGAGGTCGGGGTGGCCGAGTTCCTTGAAGGTCGGCAGGTCCGGCCAGCCTTCGACGCGGGCATCGGCCGTCACGGCGAGCGCCCGCAGGCGGTCGTTGCGCCCGGCCTCGACCAGGGTGGTGATCATGGCGTCCACCGCGCCGGCCATGATGTCATTCAGCATCGGCCCGCTGCCGCGATAGGGCACATGGGTCGTCTCGATCCCGGCGGAGCGTTGCAGGATGGCCTGCTTGGCGTGAGAGGAGGTGCCATTGCCGGGCGAGGCGATGGTCATCCCCGGCCGCGCCTTCGCCGCCGCGATGAACTCCGCCAGGGTGCGGATGGGGCTGGAGGCGGCGACGACGAGGATGGAGGGGATTTCCGCCATCAGCGCGACATGCGCGAAATCCCGCACCGAATCATAGGGCATCGTCCGGTAGACGCTGGGGCCGACGCCGAAGCTGGCGATGTTGGAGACCACCAGCGAATAGCCATCCGGCGCCGATTTCGCGACCTGGTCGGAGCCAAGCGTGCCGCCGGCGCCGGCGCGGTTTTCCACCACGAAGGGCTGGCCGAACACCATGGCCAGCCGCTGGCCGACGAGGCGGGCGATGAAGTCCGTGGTGCCGCCCGGCGGGAAGGGCACGACGATTCGCACCGGCTTGTTCGGAAAGCCGCCGGACGGGGCCTGGGCTTGGCTCGGCCCGGCCAGGGGGGCGAGTGGCAGCAGGGCGAGAAGCTCGCGACGACGCATCTATTCTGTCCCGTTCCCGGTTACGGTCTCCGACCCTCCCTATACCATGCTCTCGGGCGGAGCGCGCCGGGGAGCATGACGAGATGACAGTGGAATACGCGCCGAAGGGCCTGATCGGCGTCCTGACGCCGCAGGCGAATACGACGGTGGAGCCGGAATTCGCCATGCTGTGGCCGGCCGGGGTGGCGATGCTCAATGCCCGGATGACCAGCGGCAAGGATACCATCATCGCCCGGCTGCTGGATTACTTGCGGGACCTGCCGGGGGCGGCCGCGCAATTCGCCAATGCGCCGATCGATGCGCTCGCCTTCGCCTGCACCGGCGCCAGCTACTATGCCGGGGTGGCGGAGGAGGATGCGCTGGTCGCTCGCATGGAGGATCGGCTCGGTATTCCCGTCATCACCGCGGCGACGGCGGTGCGGGATGCCTTTCACGCCGTGGGGGCGGAGCGGATCGGCCTTGTCTCCCCCTATCCCGATGATCTGACGGAGGCGGCGGTCGGCTACTGGCAGGCGCGGGGCTTCGATGTGGTCGATGTCTCCCGCGGTGCGATGGCGGATGGCAGTTTCCACCCGATCTACGCGATGAACGCCGCCGGCGCCGCGGCCGCGCTCGCGGCGCTGCCGGCGGGGCGCGCGCAGGCGGTGGCGATGTTGGGTACGGGGATGCCGACGCTGGGCGCCATACTCGGGCAGCCTTTCGTGGGGCAGGCGCCGGTCACCTCCTGCATGCATGCGTTGGCCTGGCGCAGCGTCTGCGCCGTGACACAGCAGGCGCCGTCGCGGGAGAGCCTTCTCGCCTGGGTGCGGGGTGAGGGGTGGGGCGCGCGATACCGGGACCGCATGGGCGACTGAGGCCCGGTTGCGACGCGGCGGCGGCTTATGGTAACGGCCCTGTCATGCACACACCCGTCGTCGCCATGCTCGCCGCCGCCGCCCTGTTCATGGTCGGGCTGATGGTCCTGCTGTCCAAGGTCGCGCCCTGAGCCAACCCGGTTGGGTGGCTTGTGGCCCCGCGCCGTGATTGGCGCGTGCTTCCGCATGGGCGCTGTTTCGCTGCGGTTCCTTGCCGTTCAGGCTTTCGCCCCGCGGCCCAGGAAACCCAACACCAGCGCGTTGAAGGCGGCCGGTTCCTCCCAGTTGATGGCGTGGCCGGCGTAGGGGAGCTCGTGCCATTCGTGGCCCGCGAGATGCGCGGCCCAGAGCCGCATCAGCGGCGGCGGGGCATAGAGGTCCGCCCCCGCGGCGATGACCAGGGCCGGGCAGGCGATGCTGGCGATCTTGGCATAGGTGTTGGGGGTGCGGAGTGGCTGGGCCAACGCGCCATCCTGCTTCGCATGGTGCTCGATGGCGATCCAGCGGGCGACGCCTTCGGGGTCCGTGCCGCGATAGGTGGCGCCAACTTCCCGCAGCACGCCGGGCACCCGCTGGAAATCCGGGGAGTTCACGCGCTGGAAGAAGGCGGTGATCTCCGGCTCCTGCACCTGGCCGTAGCTGGCGCCGATGATCAGGCTGATGACGCGGCCGGGCCGCCAGGCCGCATAGTCCAGCGCCACGAAGCCACCACCGGCCACGCCCAGCAGATGAAAGCGCGGCAGCGCCAGGTGGTCCGCCAGCGCGTCCAGATCCTCGGCGACCGAACCGGGGGCCACCGAGGCGGGTTGGGGGCCGGTCAAGGGGTCCGCGATGCTGCGGCCCCAGCCTCTGCGGTCGAAGGCGATGACGCGCAGCCCCGCGGCGATGAAGGGGCCCGCCTGCTTTTCCCAGATCTCGCTGTTTCCCGTGTTCGGGTGCAGCAGGAACACGGCGGGGCCATCGCCGCCGGAATCATGGAACCACAGGGTCACGCCAGGCAGGGCGGCGTGCTGCCCAGGGGGCATGCCGGGGGACATGGACCCGCTCATGGCGCGAGCCATTCGGCGAGCCGGGCATTCACCCCCTCCGCCGCCTCATAGGCCACCCAATGGCCGGCGCCCGGCATCAGCGCGATGCGGGCATCCGGGCGGACGGCGCGCAACGCCCGCACGCGCTGCTGGATATCGGGGAAGGCGAGCTGGTCGGCCTCCCCCCAGATGGCGTTCAACGGCACGGAGGGCGCCTTGGCCAGTTGATCCGCCAGGATCGTCGCGGTGGCGTATTTGCGGCTGCGGAGGCGGGAATTGATGAAGGCGCGTTCCTGGATCGCCAGCGCCAGGTCATCCACCTTCGCGGGGTCGGCGATCATCATGGAGGCGAGGTTGTGGCGATGCGCCGCGACGCGCTCCTCCCCCTCCTTCTCCCGCACTTTCATCAGGGGCACGGGATGGCGGGGCGTGCCGAGCGAGCCGGCGCCGCAGAGGGTGATGCTGCGCAGCGCCGGTGCGAGGCGGGCGGCGACATGGCCGCCGATATTCGCGCCGAAGGAAAAGCCGACGAGATCGACCCGTGCGGTGTCCGGCACCACCTGCCGCAGCCCCGCCACGACGACATCGGCGACGTTGGCGGGCGAATGTTCCCCCGGCGGGTCGGCGCTTTCGCCGAGGCCGGGGATATCCGGCGCCAGCACCATGCGCTGGGCCGCGAAGTATGGAATCTGCTTCGTCCAGTGCAACCAGGACCCGCTGCCGCCATGCAGCAGCACCATCGGGTTGCCGGCCGCCGCGTTCCAGACGCGCCAG
>CANJXD010000491.1 GCA_947478535.1 Acetobacteraceae bacterium | reverse complement strand
GGTCAGGACGAAGTCGATCCCGTTCATCTTGGGGCTTCGGGCGCAGCCGGGCAGCACCAGGGCAGGCCGCTCGCCGATCCGGCCGAGGCAGATCAGGTTGCCGGGATCGACCGGCATGCCGAAATGCTCGATCACCCCGCCGGCCCGGACGATGGCGGCCGGCCCGATATCCCGCCGGTCCACCACGGCGGAAGCGCCCGCCACCAGCAGCAGCCCGGCGCCAGCCTTGCGAAGGCGCGTCAGCGCATCGGCGACGGGGCCTTCCTCATGCCGCACGCGTTCCACCGGCAGCATGGTGCCGAGCAGGGCGCTGATGCGGGCCTCGGTGGCCTCCACCGCGCCTTCCATCACGCTTTCCTTGATGCCCGGCAGTTCCGTCAGCACCAGCCCGACGCTGAGCGGGCGGAAGGGATGGACCGCCACCGCACCCCGCCCGCGCGCCATCGCCTCCACCACCTGCAACACGCGGCCGGGGGCGGCGAAGGGGATGATCTTGATGGTCGCCAGCATCTCCTTCGTCGAGACGACGGTATTGGTGGGCAGGGTGGCGACGGTGACGCTTTCATCCACCGCGTTGATGCGGTCGATCACCGCGGCATCGACGGTGAACAGTCCTGCACTTTCCGCGAACAGGTTCACCCGCCCTGTGGCGGCACGGGAGCGTGCGACGAGGGGCGCCATCAGCGCATCCGCGACGCGGTCCGCCGCCTCATCCTCCGGCACATCGCCGGCTTCCATCCGGACCGCGATCACATCCCGCCGCCCGGCATCCCGCAGCGCGGCGAGCGCTGCTTCATCCAGCACGGTGCCCTTCTTCAGCACACGCCCGGCGAGGCGGACGGTGTGCGCCAGAACGGCGCCGCGCGCTTCATCGAGCGGCGTGGGTCCGAAGATCATGGCGCGGCCCTCTTCTTCGGCCCGCCACGACGGGCGGAGACGATCTGCGCCAGGATGGAGACCGCGATTTCCGGCGCCGTCACCGCCCCGATATCGAGCCCGACCGGCGCCTGGATGCGCCCGATCTCCGCCTCCGTCAGCCCGGCATCGGCCAGTCGCGCGACGCGCTTCGCATGCGTCTTCCGGCTGCCGAGCGAACCCACGTAAAAAGCCTGGCTCCGCAGCGCCACTTCCAGGGCTGGATCATCCAGCTTCGGGTCATGCGTCAGCGTGACGACGGCGGTGCGGGCATCCGGCATCAGCGCCCGCATCGCGTCATCCGGCCAGTCGCCGGAGATCGTCACGCGGTCGCCGAAGCGTTCCTCGGTGGCGAAGGCGCGGCGGGGGTCCACCACGGTGACGGCAAAGCCGAGCGGCACGGCCATCGGCACCAGCGCCTGGGCGATATGCACGGCGCCCACGATGATGAGGCGCAGTGGCGGGTTTTCCGGTGCGACGAACCACGCCTCGTTGCCCAGCATGACGGTGCGCGCGGCGTCATCGGCCAGCGCCCGTGCGGCCTCCGCCGCCACATCGTCGGCCACGGCATCATCCGGGTGCAGAAACTGCGCGCCATCCGTCAGCCGCGTGAGCAACGCCACCGGGCGCTTCGCCGCACGCGCCGCCAGCAGCCGGGCGAGGAGGGCCGGGGTCAACCGAGCTTCTCCACGAAGACCTTCAGCTTGCCGCCGCAGGCGAGGCCGACTTCCCAGGCCCGCTCATCGCTGATGCCGAAATCGAGCAGTTGCGGCGCCCCGCTGGCCATGGACTGCCCCGCGGCGTCCGCCACCGCCCCCTCGATGCAGCCACCGGAGACGCTGCCGGCCATGCGACCGGATTTTGTCACCGCGAGGCGCGACCCCGCGGGGCGCGGGGAGGACCCCCAGGTTTCCACCACCGTTGCGATCGCCACAGTCTCTCCCTCCGCCGCCCAGCCGGCGGCGATGGCGAGGATATCCTCAGAATCCGGGGCGGTCAGGCTCATGCGGCGCTCCTCACCCGGCCGGCGCGCGGGTCCGAAAGGACGGAGACCAGGTCGCGCAGGCTCGCGAGATTATGGACCGGGCGAAACTCATCCACATGCGGCAGCATCGCCCGGATACCCTGGGATTTGGGCTGGAAGCCGGCGTAACGCAACAGCGGGTTCAGCCAGATCAGCCGGCGGCAGGATTTCCGTAGCCGGTCGGTGGCCTCGGCGAGCCCCTTGGCGCCTTCCCGGTCCAGCCCATCGGTGATCAGCAGCACCACTGCCCCCTGGCCGAGCACGCGGCGCGACCAGGCCTTGTTGAAGCCCTCGATCGATTCGCCGATGCGCGTGCCGCCGGACCAGTCCGGCACGGCATGGGCCACCATCTCGAAGGCGACCTCGGCATCCCGGTGCTTCAACTGCCGCGTCACATTCGTCAGCCGGGTGCCGAACAGGAAGGTGTGGACGCGGTCCCGGTCATTGGCGACGGCGTGCAGGAAGTGCACCAGGATCTGGGCATAGCGCGCCATGCTGCCGGAGATGTCGCACAGCGCCACCAGCGGCGGCGGCCGCACCACGCGGCGGCGACGCGACAGGTCCATGATCTCGCCGCCCGTGCGCAACCCCGCGCGGATGGTGGCGCGCAGGTCCGTCACCGGGCCGTTGGGGTCCGCCCGGAAGCGCCGCGTCGGCCGGGCATCCAGCGGCAGCACGAGCTTGCGGATCTCCCGCTTCGCGGCGTTCAGTTCGGCCGCCGACATCGCTTCGAAATCCATGGATTGCAGGCGTTCGCGCTCGCTGACCGTGAAGGTCATGTCGACGCGTTCCTCGGGCGGTTCCTCCGAGGGGCGGGGCGGCTGCGGCTTGTCGCCCTGCATCGCCTCCGCCATGCGCCGCGCGGCCGGGGAGGGCTTCTTCTGCTCCTTCATCCCATCCATCAGGGCCATCGCCGCGGCATGGGCGCTGGCCTCGGGGTCCTGCCAGAACAGGGCGAAGGCGTGGTCGAACAGGAAAAAATGCTCGTGCCGGTGGACCATGGTGGCGCGCAGCGCGGCCTTCACCTGCGCCTTGTCGCCGATATCGATGACCGAAAGCGCTTCCGCGCCCTTCAGCAGTTCCGCCGGGCCAAGCGGCAGCCCGGCACGACGCAGCAGCCGCGCGAAGGCCGTGAGGTTGCCGGCGAGCGCGCCGTTCCCTTCCGCTTCCGGTAGCAGCAGCGCGGCCTTGGGGGGAATCATCGGGCGAAGGTGCCGGCGGGACGGCGGACGCCCCCCTCACCCAACCCTCTCCCCCCGCCGGGGGGAGAGGGCTTTTCGATCGGCCCCTTGTTGTTCACGCGGACCCCTGCTTCGCCTCGGCCACCAGTCGGGCCGCCTCGGCGCCGCGGATCTTGGCGATGTCGTCCTGGTACTTCAGCAGCGCGCCCAGGGTTTCATCCACCAGCGCCGGCTCCAACTCCCGCGCATCCAGCGCCGAAAGCGCCGTCGCCCAGTCGATGGTCTCGGCGACGCCCGGCGGCTTGAAGGTATCGGCGCGGCGCACGGCCTGCACGAAGGCCACCACCTGGGCCGAGAGCAGGCCCGAGACCTGCGGCGCCCGCATCTGCAGGATGGCACGCTCCCGCGCCGCGTCGGGGTAGTCCACCCAGTGATAGAGGCAGCGCCGTCGGATCGCGTCATGCACTTCCCGCGTGCGGTTGGAGGTGATGATGACGACCGGCGGCGTCACGGCGCGGATGGTGCCCAGCTCCGGGATCGTCACCTGGAAATCCGCCAGGATCTCCAGCAGGAAGGCCTCGAAGGGCTCATCCGCGCGGTCCAGCTCATCGATCAGCAGCACCGCCGGCTCGCCTTCCAGCGCATCCAGCAGGGGACGGGATTGCAGGAAGCGGCGGTCATAGATGCCGCGTTCCAGGTTGGCGCGGTCCCCGGCCTCGCCACTGGCTTCCGCGAGGCGGATCGCCATCAGCTGCTTGGCGTGGTTCCACTCATAGGCAGCGGAGGACAGGTCCATCCCGTCATAGCATTGCAGCCGCACGAGGCGGCGCGGCAGGCGGGCCGACAGGACCTTGGCGATCTCCGTCTTGCCCGTCCCCGGCTCCCCTTCCAGGAACAGCGGCCGGCCCATCCGCAGCGCGAGGTGGATGGTGGTGGCAAGCTGCCGGTCGGCGACATAGCCGCCTTCCGCCAACAGCCGCTGCGTCGCGAGGACGTCCGATGGCATGTCCGGGGACGCCAGGCTCACGAGCGGCCCACCAGGAACAGCAGCGCCAGGATGACCACCATCGCGCCGCCACCCAGGACCAGCTGCGGCGGCATCCCCATGAAATCCTGCGTCAGCAGGCGATACAGCAGGGAAGGCTCGGCCGGCTTGGCAGGACCGGGCCCGGCGACGGTGGATGGCGCCACGGCACCCCCCGGTGTTTCGACGACCGGTGTTTCGACCACCGCGGGCGCAAGCTGCGCGGCAAACCGGTCGAAGAACTGGTCGGCCATGGACTTGGCCGTGCTGTCGATCAGCCGCGCGCCCAGCTGCGCCATCTTGCCGCCGACCTGCGCCTTGACGTTGTAGCGCAGCACCGTCTCATTCGGCCCCACCTCCTCCAGCGCCACATCCGCGCCGCCCTTGGCGAAGCCCATCGCACCGCCCTGGCCCTCGCCGGAAATGGTGTAGG
>CANJXD010000490.1 GCA_947478535.1 Acetobacteraceae bacterium | reverse complement strand
GGCGCCCGCAACCCGCGCAGCACCTGCACGGTTTCCGCCATCGGGATCGGCCGCGTCACGAAGCGGCCGGAAGCGGGGTAGTCACCCAGCAGCACCACCAGGTCGGGGCGCAGCGCGTTGGTCGCCTCGACGATCTCCTGCACCCGTTCCAGCGGCATATGCGGCTCTCCCGCATGGATGTCCGACAGCGCGGCGATGGTCAGTGCCTGGCCGCTGCGCCAGCCCGGGGGGCTCAGGCGATACTCGGCGATGGCGAGGCGATAGGTCGGCTCGATCCAGAAGCCATAGAGGCCGGTGCCGGCTGCCAGGGCGCTCAGCCCGCCCAGTGTCGTCAACACGCCGCGGCGCGAGAACATTCGCCCAAGACCCATCCCGCTTGTGGCTTCGCGGTTCGACCCCATCCTCGGGGCATGCCGCAAGACCGATTTCCATCGACAAGGGCCGAGGCGCTGGCGCGACTCGTGACCTTCTCGCCTCGCATGGGGCACCACTACGCCCAGGGGCGCAACATCGACCCTGGCCCGGGCCGCCACGCCGATGTGTCCGGCCTTTCGCCAGCCATCCGGCACCGCCTGCTGACGGAGGCGGAGGTGGTGGGCGCGGCGCTGGCCGCCCATGGGCCGGAGGCGGCGGAGAAATTCATCCAGGAGGTGTTCTGGCGCAGCTACTGGAAGGGCTTTCTGGAGTTGCGGCCGGGACTTTGGCGTTCGTACCAGGATGATGTCGCGCGGGAGTTTGCCGCGATGGAGCGCAGCGGCGGGCTGGGTGGTGCGGTGCTGGCGGCGGAACAGGGCCGCACGGGCATTGCCTGCCTTGATGCCTGGGCCACGGAATTGCGGGAGACGGGCTGGCTGCCCAACCACGCGCGGATGTGGTTCGCCTCGATCTGGATCTTCACGCTGAAGCTGCCCTGGACGCTGGGCGCGGAGTTCTTCCTGCGGCACCTCTGCGATGCCGATGCGGCGTCCAATACCCTGTCCTGGCGCTGGGTCGCGGGCATCCAGACGCGCGGCAAGCACTATGTCGCGCGGGCGGACAACATCGCCCGCAACACGCTGGGCCGCTTCGACCCCGTGGGCCAACTGGATGAGGCGCCATCGCCGCTGGATGCCCCGCCGATGCCGGCGGCACGGCTGCTGCCGCCCGCGGCAAGCCTGCCGGCAGGGCCCTTCGCTTTGCTGCTGCATGAGGATGACCTGCACCCCGAAAGCCTGCTGCCACCTGGCGCGAAGGTGGCGGCGATCGCCGGCTTCGCGGTGCCGGAAGCGCGCTCCCCGCAGGGGTGCTCACCGCTGCCGGCGGCCTTCGCGCACGCCGCGCTGGCCGATGGGCTGGCGCGAGCCGGGCGGCATTGGGGGGCGCCCGCCACGGCTCTGGCGCCGATGGATGTCGCGAATTGGGCCGCCGCGCACGGCCTGCCGGTGGTGACACCCTGGGCGCCGGTGGGCTGGACGGCGGCGGCGCTGGATGGGCTCGGATGGCCGCTGCTGCGCCTCAGGCGGGATTGGGACCAGGCCTGCTGGCCGCGCGCCACGAAGGGCTTCTTCCCGTTCCGCACCGCGATCCCCGCGCTGCTGGAGGCGCTGCGCCCTACGCCCCCTTGAGGGCGCCCTTGATGCGCGCTTCCTTCGCCGCATCGGCGGCGCGCCACAGGTACCAGGCGGCGATGCTGCGCCACGGTCCCCAGGCTTCCCCGATGACGGCAAGTTCCTTGGGCTTCAACTGGGAATCGGCGCCGGTCGCGACGCGCCAGCCCTCCCGCACCCCGAAATCGTCGATTGGCAGGATATCCGGCCGACCGAGGGTGAAGATCAGCATCATCTCCACCGTCCAGCGGCCGACACCGCGGATCTGCACGAGTTGTTCGATCAGGCGGTCATCGGAAAGCCGCGCGGCGGCGCGGCGCGTCGGCACCAGCCCCGCCACGGCTTTCTCCGCGATGTCGCGGATGGCGGCGACCTTGTTGCCGGAAAGCCCGCAGCCCCGCATCGCTTCGACCGATGTTTCCAGCACCGCGACGGCAGGCGGAAAGTCATGTCCGGGATACAGCGCGATGAAGCGGCCGAGGATGGCCTCCGCCGCGCGGCCATGCACCTGCTGGTGGGTGATGGCGCGGACCAGCGCCTCATAGGGTTCGCGCTTCACGGGGCGGAGGGTGCACGGGCCGATCTGGCGGATCACCGCCTTCAGCGCGGGATCGCGCCGCAGATGTCGCAGCGCCTCCGGCCCACCCATGACCGGCGATTGGCGCGCCAGGCGTGGCGCCAGGGCTGGCGGACCCCCCGTCACTGCGGGACGCTCATCGGAACACCAGGTGCGGCAAGGTCAGCGTGATCCAGGGGATATAGGTGATGACCATGAGGCAGGCGAAGATGACGCCGATGAAGATCGGCAGGTAGCGCATCATCTTGTCGATGCTGGTGCCGGCCACCTGCACGGCGGCGAACAGGTTCACGCCAAAGGGCGGCGTGATCATGCCGAGCGCCAGATTCACCACCATCACCGTGCCGAAATGCACGCCATCGATACCGAAGCGCTGCGCTGCTTCGGCCAGGATGGGGGCGAGGACGATGATGCTGGCCGAAGTCTCCACGAACATGCCGACGACGAACAGGAACAGGTTGACGCCGAGCATGTACATCGCAGGGCCGTCGAAGGTTTCCACCAGCCAGGCCGCCGCGATGTCCGGCACGCCCTGGCGGTTCAGCAGCCAGCTGAACAGCGCGGCGGCGGCGATGATGAACATGATGACGGCGCTGCTGACGACGGATTTGCGGAAGATCGGATAGAGGTCCCGCCAGCCGAGTTCGCGGTGCAGGAACATGCCGACGAGGATGGCATAGACCACGGCGACGACACTGGCCTCGGTGGGCGTGGTGACGCCGCCATAGATGCCGCCGAGCACGACCAGCGGCATCAGCAGCGCGAAGCTCGCCTGCTTCGTCGCCGCCAGGAAGGGCAGGCGGCCTTCGCCATCCCGCTTGCCCCAGCCCTTGATGCGGCACCAGATCAGCACCGTCGCGATCAGTGCGGCACCGATGAGGAAGCCCGGCCCGAAGCCGGCGATGAACAACTCCGGGATGCTGGTCTGCGTCGTGACGCCATAGAGGATCATCGGGATCGAGGGCGGGATGATGACGCCGAGTTCCGCCGCCGTGGCCTGCAAGGCGGCCGCGAAGGCCACGGGATAGCCCGCCTTCACCAGCGCCGGGATCATGATGACGCCGATGGCGAAGGTGGTGGCCACCGAACTGCCGGAAATCGCCGCGAAGATCATGCAGGTGACGACGCAGGTTGCCGGCAGGCCGCCCTGCACACCGCCCACGATCGACTTCGCGAATTCCACCAGCCGGCGGGAAATGCCGCCGACATCCATCAGGTTGCCGGCCAGGATGAAGAAGGGAATCGCCGCCAGCGGGAACTTGTCCAGCGCCACGAACAATTGCTGCGCCGCGACGATCAGCGGGAAATTCGTGAATCCGTGAATGCCGACGATGGCGGCGATGCCGATGGCGATCGCGACCGGGATGCTGATGGCGAAGAGCACCATCATCACGGTGAGCATGGCGCCGCTCATACCGCGGCCTCCAGCTCATCGCTCCGCCGGTCGAGGAAATGCGCGATCACCCCCACGACGGAAAACGCCGCACCCAATGGAATGGCGGCGTAACCCCAGGACATGCTGACTTCCAGCCCCGCCATCTCCTGGAACTGCACGCGTTCGGCCATGATCCAGCCGAACCACGCCATCACCCCCATCATCGACAGTGAACAGGCCAGCGCCGAGGCTTCCAGCCCGCGCTTCACGCCGCCGATGCTGTAGCGGTGCGCGACATCGATGGAGACCAGCGCGCCGCCGCGTAGCGCCACCGCCAGGCCCAGATAGGCCATCCAGATCAGCGACATGCGGACCAGCGCCTCGGACCAGATGGAGGGCGTTTCCGTCGCGAACCGCGCCACCACCTGCCACAGCCCCGCCAGCACCGCGACGGCAAGCGCCGTGCAGGCGAGTATGGCGGCGATGCCGGTTGTCAGGCGGTCGAGCGCCAGCACGCCACGCCGCACGGCCCCCCGCGCCCCATCCCCTTCCGCCGCCCACAAGGCCACCACCACGGCGAGGAGGCTCAGCGCCCCCGTCACCTGCAGCGGCAGCGTGTTCATCGCGTTCATGGACGCTCCGGCGTGGTGATGGGGCCTGCTCGCGCCGTGGCCTTACGAGCCCGGGCGCCAATCGCGGATGCGCCGCAGCAGGGCGCCATCCAGCGTGCGCTCATACTCCGCGAAGGCGGCGGAAAGCGCGTTCTGGAAGGCGCCGGTATCGACCTGCGTCACCACCGTCATGCCGCGGCGGCGCAGTTCATCGACGCCGGATGCCTCATCCGCCGAGACGCGGTCCCGGTTTGCCTTCGCCGCATCCCGCGCCGCGGCGAGGAAGGCGGTGCGGTCGGCGGCGTTCAGGCGCTGCAGCAGCGCGGGATTGCAGATCATGACGGCCGGGGAATAGACGTGGCCGGTCAGCGTCAGGTAGCGCTGCACCTGGTTCAGGTTGTTCGCCACGATCACCGGGATGGGGTTCT
>CANJXD010000489.1 GCA_947478535.1 Acetobacteraceae bacterium | reverse complement strand
GCGTCAGCGTCTGCAGGCCGCGGAAATGATTGATGAGGCTCGGCAAATCCGGGGGCGCGAGGACCTGGATGCGGCCGGCCCAGGCGGCTTCCGGCCCCTGGCGCTCCGGGCAGACCAGGCCAAGTTCGCGGGCGCTGGCGGCCATGGCGGCGGGCAGCACGCCGGCCACCGAGGCAATGGTGCCATCCAGCGCCAATTCGCCGAGGGCGGCGAAGTCCGCCAACTCGTCCTTCGGCAGCACCTCCATCGCGGCGAGGACGGCGAGTGCGATGGGCAGGTCGAAATGGCTGCCTTCCTTGGTGAGATCGGCCGGCGCCAGGTTCACCAGCACCCGCTTCGGCGGCAGGGACAGGCCGATGGCGGTCAGCGCCGCGCGGACGCGTTCCCGGCTCTCACCCACCGCCTTGTCGGGCAGGCCGACGACGAGGAAGGCGGGCAGGCCAGGGGCGATCTGCACCTGGACCTCAACGGGAAGGGCCTCGATGCCCGCGAAGGAGAAGGTCTGGATGCGGGCGATGGTGGACACGGAACCCAGGGTTGATGGATTCCGCGTCTAAATCAACCTGCTATCGGTAGGCGCCGAGAAACCGCGCCAGCAGCGTGCCGATCAGCGTGGTGTTGTACCCACCTTCCTGGATGATGGCGGTGGGCAGGCCGGCGGCGGCGATCATCGCCCCGGCGCGGGCGAAGCCATCGATGGTGACGCGGAGGAAGCCCAGCGGTTCGTGTTCGCTGGCATCGAAGCCGAGGGAGAGCACCAGGGCCTCCGCCCCCGATTGCTTCACGGCGGCGAGGCCGGTGGCCAGCGTCTCCAGCCAGGGGCCATCCGGCGTGCCGAAGGGCAGGGGCAGGTTGAGGTTGGCGCCGAGGCCAGCGCCCGCCCCGCGTTCCCCGGCATGGCCAACATACCAGGGGTAGTAGCCGCTTGGGTCGCCATGGAGGGAGACGGTCATCACCTCCGGCCGTTCCCAGAAGATGCCCTGGGTGCCGTTGCCGTGGTGGCTGTCGATATCCAGCACGGCGACGCGACCGGCGCCGGCGCGCAGCAGGGCCTCCACCGCGATGGCGGCGTTGTTGAGGTAGCAATGCCCGCCGGCGCGCGCGGCATAGGCGTGGTGGCCGGGTGGGCGGCACAGCGCATAGGCGTTGCGGCCCTGCGCCGCCTCCGCCGCGGCGGCCAGGGCGCAGGCGGCGGCGCCGATCGCGGCTTGCCAGGTGTGGGGGCCGATGGGGCAGGCGGTATCCGCGGTGAAGCGGCCGAGCTGGGCGACGAGGCCCTCCTCCTCGGCGGGCGTCACCGCGCCTTGGGCGAGCATTTCGGGGGTGGGATGGATGTTCGCCACCACCTCCGCCCCCGCATCCGGCAGCTTCGCCCAGGCGGCGGGGACATCGCGGAGGAAATCCAGATAGGCCACGCTGTGCACGGCCTCCAGCGCCGAGCGGGGGGCGACGGGCGGGGTTTCCGGGATGATGCCGAGTGTGGCCAGGCCGGATTCGAGGGCGGCGGCGCGGGCCGCGACCTCGAAATTCGGGCGCAGCTTGCCGCGCATGATGAAGAAGTGCGGCGTGTGCAGCGCCTGGTCGGGGTGGGCGAAGGCCTTCATGGGGGAAGGGTGCTGTGGCCGGGCGGGCTTGTCCATCTGGGCCCCGCTATGTTGCAGCGCCGCATGGCTGGACAGCGAGGCCGCGCGGGGGTGGACTGCGCCGCTCACGACCACGGACCTCGCATGACCCCCGAGACCCTCGACCCCGGCGCCCGTCGCGCGATCCTCCAGGCCTGCGATGCGCTGCGGGACGAAGGCGAGCAGGCGCTGATGGGCCTGGTGCGCCATGCCTCGACGCTGGGGAAGGAACAGGGCGCGCTGGCGGCGATGGAGGCGCATTACCGCGGGCTGGGGCTGGAGACGCGGCGCGTGCCGACCGAAATCGCCGCGCTCCAGAGCCACCCCGGCTTCTCCCCGCCCCTGATATCCTATGAGGGACGGGACAATGTGGTGGGCGTGCATCGCCCGCGGGCCGCCAAGGGCCGGTCCCTCGTGCTGCAGGGCCATGTCGATGTCGTGCCCGAAGGGGCGGAGGATGAATGGACGGCGCCGCCCTATGAACCCGTGATCCGCGGTGGGCGGATGTATGGGCGCGGGGCGGGCGACATGAAGGCGGGGATCGTCAGCTATCTCACGGCCTTCCGCGCCCTGAAGCTGGCGGGGTTGCAGCCGGCGGCCGAGGTGCAGATGCACGCCGTGATCGAGGAGGAATGCACGGGCAATGGCGCGCTCGCCTGCATGATGGCGATGCCCAAGGCCGATGCCGTCATCATCCCCGAACCCGGCCCGGGCCTGCCGGCGATGTATTCGGCGGAGGTCGGCGTGGTCTGGGCCTGGGTCACCGTCACGGGCCGGCCGGCGCATGTCCGGGACAAGCAGGCCGGAGTGAACGCGGTGGAGGCCGCGATGGCGGTCTGGCGGCGCTTCGAGGCCTATGAGAACGAAATGAACAATGCGGAGCGCATCCACCCCAGCTTTCGCGGCGTGAACCATCCCGTGAACGTCAACCTCGGCACCTTCGAGGGCGGCGAGTGGAATTCCTCGGTGCCGACCCGCGCCAAGCTGGGGCTCCGCGTCGGCGTGATGATGGGCAACAGCGCGGCCAATGTGCGCGCGGATATCGAGCGGATCGTGCAGGAGGCCCGGGGCGATGCGGCGATGAAGGGGGCGAAGGTGAAGCTCGATTTCGCGGGCTTCATGGCGGACCCCTGCGTGTTCGACATGGGCGCGCCCATCGTCAAGCTGGCGGCCGCCAACTACGCCGATCTCACCGGGCATGAGTTGCGCCGATACCCGGCGACGGGGCTGACGGATGGGCGGTTCTTCCAGCTCTACCAGGGCACGCCGGTCGCGTGCTTCGGGCCGGATGCGCAGGACATCCACGGCATTGATGAAAGCGTCGGCATGGACAGCATGCACGACATCACGCGCAGCATCGCGCTGACGATGGCCGCCTGGTGCGGCGTGGAGACGATCTGATGTCGGGCAACTTCAAGCCATCGGGCGCACGGTTGTGGGACAGCCTGATGGAGTATGCCGCGATCGGCGGCACGGCGAAGGGCGGCTGCAACCGGCAGACGCTGACGGACCTCGATGGTGACGCGCGCCGCCTGCTGCAACGCCAGGCGGAAGCGGCTGGCGCGACGCTCAGCCTCGACCGCGTCGGCAACATGGTGCTGACGCGGCCGGGGCGGGACCCTTCGCGCAAGCCCGTCGCCATCGGCAGCCACCTCGATACCCAGCCCACGGGCGGGAAATTCGATGGCGTGCTCGGCGTGCTGGCCGGCCTCGAAATTCTCCGCGCCTTGCAGGAGGCGGGGGTGGAGACGGAAGCGCCGATCACCCTGGTCAATTGGACGAATGAGGAAGGCGCGCGGTTCTCGCCCCCCATGATGGGCTCCGGCGCCGCCATGGGCATCTTCCCCGAGGCCGAGGTGCTGGCGAAGCAGGATAGCGGCGGCGCCGTGTTCGGGGAGGAGTTGTCCCGCATCGGCTGGGCGGGGGCGGCCGATCCGGCGGCCTTGCAGGGGCTCGGCGCCTATTTCGAGCTGCATATCGAACAGGGGCCGGTGCTCGAACAGCGCGGCCTCGATATCGGCGTGGTGACGCATGCGCTGGCGCAGCACTGGTTCGAGGTGGAGGTGACGGGCGCCGATGCGCATGGCGGCAGTGCCATGGCGGGGCGGCGGGATGCGTTGATGGGCGCGGCCGAGTTCATCGCCGGCATCGAGGCCGCGGCGCTCGCCTGCGGGGCACGGGCCACAGTCGGGCGGATGACCCTGCATCCGGACAGCCGCAATGTCGTCCCCGGCCGGGTGTGGTTCAGCCTCGATACGCGCCATGACCATGAGGATGATCTGGCGAAGCTCGCCGCCATCTTCCGCGCCGAAGCGGCGGGGATCGCCGCGAAGCGGGGGCTCGGCATCGCGGTCACGGATTTCTGGATCTCGCCGGCGACGCCCTTCGCGGCTGAGCTCGTGGACCGGCTGGAGGCTTCGGCCAAGGCGCGGGCGATCCCCTATCAGCTTATGCCGACGGCGATCGGCCATGATGCCGTCTATGCCGCGCGCCGCGTGCCGGCGGTGATGATCTTCGTGCCCTGCCATGGCGGCCTCAGCCACAATGAGGAGGAGAGCATTTCGCCAGCCTGGGCCGAGGCAGGGCTGCTGGTGCTGGCCGATGCGGTCATCGCCACCGCTGGCATCGCGAAGGGATAGAGCATGCGCATCGCCATTGGCGGCTTCCTCCACGAAAGCCATTCCTTCGCGCCGATCCCGACGACATGGGCGGATTTCCTCGCCCCCGGCGGCTGGCCCGCGGTGCAGCGGCCGGGGACGCTGGTGGCGGCCTTGCGTGGTTCCGCCGTGCCGGCGGCGGGCGCCATCAAGGCGGCGGAAGCGGCCGGCGTCACAATCGCGCCGCTGTCCTGGGGGTTCGCCAACCCCGCCGGCCCCGTAACGGCGGAGGCGTTTGAGCGCCTGGCCGCGCTGATCTTCCATGACCTGCAGGCGGCGCTGGAGGAAGGCCCGCTGG
>CANJXD010000488.1 GCA_947478535.1 Acetobacteraceae bacterium | reverse complement strand
TCGATCGCATCACCCATCACTGCGATATCCTGGAAACCGGGAATGATTCCTTCCGGTTCAAGCAAAGGCGGAAACAGCCGAAAATGGGCGCCTGAACTGGAAAGTTTTGGGCGCTGCTGGGTGGAAAATATTGGACGCTGTTTGACAGCCTTCGACAAGCATCGGCATGACCGCGACTGGAAGACCAAACGCCTGCTGACCGAGGCCACCTATGGCTGGGCGATTACCGGCCACAAAAGCCAGGGGTCGCAGTGGGAGAATGTCGTGGTCTGGGACGATGGTCTCGGCCGCACGGAGCTCGATCGGCGCCGCTGGCTCTACACCACCATCACCCGCGCCGAGCAGGGCCTGGTGATCCTGGCATGAACGCTGAACCGCATCCGCCCGCCACCACCATGTCGGCGGCGGCCAGCGCGCTGCCAGCGCTGATCGACCTGAATGACGTCTGGCCCCTGCTGCCCGTTCGGCACGACCTAGCGGAAGTACGTCGCAGGCTGGCGGACACGGCGCGCGACTGGCTGCCGGCGCTCTTCCCGCAGGCGGTCCGCGCGCCCGACCGCAAGACGCTCCGCTGCGCCGATCTGTCGGGTCGCCGCCCCCGTGGCGAGGGCTCCTGCGTCCTGCACCTCGAGGGTCGCTTCGCGGGATGGGGCTTCGACCATGCCACCGGCGAAAGCGCCGGGCCGATCGACATGATCTATCACGCGACGGGGCTGACGGAGGCGCGCCTTTTCGCTGAGGCCGCGCGGCTGGCCCATATGGATCAGCCTGCGCCCAGCCCGCGGCCGCAGGAGCCGAGGCCCGACCATAGCCGCGAGGTGGCGCGCCTGCTGGAAGGCTGTCTGCCGTTCGCCGGCACGTTGGCAGAAGCCTATCTGCGCAGCCGCGGGCTGGAAGCGCCGGACAGCCCCGACCTGCTGTTTCACCCGGACCTGCCCGACTTCGAGACGAAGCGTGGCTGGGCGGGGATGGTGGCGCTCGTCCGCGACGGCGCCGGCGAGCCCACCGGCGGCATTCACCGCACATACCTGCTGGACGACGGCTCGGCGAAGGCGCCGCCGGGGAAGAAGATGCTGGGGCCCATCGCCGGTGGCGCGGTGCGCTTGGCGCCGTTCCCCGATGACGGCCGTATCGGCGTGGCGGAGGGGATCGAAACCGCGCTCTCTGCGCAGGCAATCTTCGGCGTGCCGACCATGGCGGCGCTCTCCGCGGACGGGCTGCGGCGGTGGCGGTGGCCGGACGGCATCACCTACGTCAGCATCTTCGCCGATGCCGGCCTGCCCGGCATGCAGGCGGCAGCCACGCTCGCGGACCAGCTGAACCTCGCCAACATCCCCTCCCGCATCGTCGCGCCGCTGCACGGCGACGACTTCAACGACGATCTGCGGCATGGCGTGACGGCCGAGGACTATGCCGCGCCGGCGCCAGCTGGCGACCGGCCCCCGCCGCCCGCCACCGCGGAGGAGTTGCTAGCGGTTGCGGCCACGCTCACCAACCCGCCCGACATGGCGCCGCTGTCGCAATTGCTGGGGCGTCTCGTCACCCTCCGCCTCGAGCCACTGCCCGAACGCCAGGTCCTCGGCGCCATCAAATCCGCCACCGGCATCGCTGTCTCCATCCTGGAGAAGCATCTCGGCGAGTTGCGCCGCCGCCTGAACACCACCGGCGATGTGAACCAGGCAGCGGTCCGACCGCGCTGGGCTGCTCTGCTCCGCCTCGAGCCGAGCGGCACACCAGAACGGAACGAGGCGAACGTCATCACCGCGCTGTCGCTCGACGCAGCTCTGGCCGGCGCCCTGGTGTTCGATGAATTCGCGCAAGAGATCCTGGTCACGCGTGCGCTGCCATGGGAGCCCGCCGCCAGCACCATACCGCGGGCCTGGGGCGATGCAGACGACGTGCGCTGCGCCGAATGGCTGCAGCGGCACGAGATCAACGTCCCACCCGTCGTGGTCGGCCGCAGCGTCGTGGCGGTTGCGCGCAACATCCGTATCCACCCGGTGCGGGACTATCTCACGGCGCTCTCCTGGGACGGGACACAGCGGCTCGACGCGTGGGCGGTGACCTATCTCGGCGCCGCGGACACGCCGCTGAACCGAGCCATGGCGCCCCTGTGGATGATCTCCGCCGTCGCGCGGATCATGCGACCCGGCTGCAAGGCCGACCACATGCTGATCCTGGAAGGGCCGCAGGGCATCCGGAAGTCGACGGCACTGAAGGTGCTCGCCTCGGATGCCTGGTTCACCGACGAACTGGCGGAGATCGGTTCGAAGGACGCGGCGCAGCAGATGCGTGGCGTGTGGATCATCGAGATGGCCGAGCTCGACGCGATCGGCAGAGCCGAGGTGTCGCGGATCAAGGCCTTCCTGACGCGCACCTCCGATCGCTACCGGCCACCTTACGAGCGCTATGTCATCACCGTGCCGCGGCAGTGCGTCTTCGCCGGTAGCGTGAATCCCGACACCTACCTGCGCGACGAGACCGGCAATCGGCGCTTCTGGCCGCTGCGATGCGGTGAGATTGATCTCGACGGGCTGCGCCGTGACCGCAACCAGCTGTGGGCGGAGGCCGTCGCCCGGTTCAATAGCGGCGCACCGTGGTGGCTAGAGGATCGCGATCTCATCGCCTCCGCCACCACCGAGCAGGAGGCCCGCTACGAGCCGGATGCCTGGGATGCGCTGATCGAGCGTTGGCTCGCCTCTGAGAAGCGCCCCACCAGCGTCGGTTTTGGCACCCATGAGGACTGGCAGGACCGTTACGTGCCCCGTCAGAAGCGATTGACCGACGTCTCCGTCGGCGAAGCGCTGGAGCAGGCGCTGGGCATCGAGCCGGCTAAGTGGACAAAGGCCGATCAGACGCGGGTCGGGAACTTCTTCAAGGCGAAGAAGTGGGTGAAGTACCGGATGAGAACGGCACCCCGTGAATGGCGCTACGTGGCACCGGGGACGCCGGTGCCATGACGCGGCGGCTCCTCTGTCCAACCTCGTCCAACCTCGTCCAACCTGCCCGGCGCAGGTTGGACAGCCGGAAACCCATATTTTCTGCGGCTTTCCGCTTGATCGCTAACCCTTGTCCAACCTGTCCAACCTTTTCCCTTAGAGCCATGTGTGGAGGATGTAGGTCGGGGAGACATACATTTTCCTATAGGGGGTTAGGGAAGTGGTTGGGAGGTTGGACAGGTTGGACAGGTTCCGCCAACCCGCTGAAACGTAAGCGAAAATCCTGTCCAACCTATCCCGGGCAGGTTGGACGAGGTTGGACAGCGAGCGCGCGGCGGCACCGAGGCCAGCCTGCGCGAGGCCCTCCCATCGCTTCGATCCACCCAAGCCGGGCAGCGACGGCGAGCTCCGCCAAGAACCGCGCCGTCGCCGCCCTCACCAGGATCACCCCCTCTCGGAGACCACCATGGATTTCGCGACTCTCACCATGCCGGCCGCAGATGCAAGCAGGCCGCCTATCATCGTCCCGCCCGCGATCAGCCTGTCGCACCACGCCGTGCTCGCTCTCGATCTCGGCACCACCACCGGATGGGCACTGCGCGGCCAGGACGGAGGCATCACCTCGGGGACCATGACGTTCCGCCCCAGCCGCTTCGAAGGAGGCGGGATGCGCTTCCTGCGCTTCCGCGGATGGCTCGCCGAGGTCGCCACGCTGTCTGGCGGCCTGGCGCGCATCGTGTTCGAAGAAGTCAGGTCCCATGCCGGCACCGACGCGGCACACCTCTACGGTGGTTGGCTCGCGCATCTGGCCGCATGGTGCGAGGAGGCCGGCATCCCCTACCAGGGCGTCCCGGTCGGCACGATCAAGCGCTACGCGACCGGCAAGGGCAACGCTGACAAGGCGAAGATGGTCGCCGCCATCGAGGCCCGAGGCTTTCGGCCGGCGGACGACAACGAGGCGGATGCCATCGCCCTTCTGCTCTGGGCGACCGATCCCACCGGAGGCCGCGCATGAGCATGCACGGCGCACCACTCCCGCCCCGGTCCTGCCTCGACCGCGGCACGCGTAGCCCGACCAACGACAGCGAGGTGAACGCCATGCGCGCCGCCGCCTGGCATCGGCACGGCGTGGCCGCGCTGCCTGTCGCCGACATCACGGACGACTGGCTGCGCCAAGCCATCACCAACGAAGCCAACCGGCGCTGGGGGCGTCGCAACGGGGAGAACCATCATGGCCGGTAAGCGCAAGCCGAAGCGAGCGATCGAAGATCTCGCGAAGCCTTCGAAGTGGCGTCTCCAGCATGGCGGTTTCTCAGAGCCGGTCCGCGAGGCCGATCCTGAAACGGGTAGGCCCGTGTCGCATCGCCGCGCCGTGGACACGCTCGGCCAGATGCTGGCCAACGGCACCATCACGCCGCAGATGCACGAGGCGGGGTGCATCTTTCGCACGCTGTTCCGCTCGGCGGCGCTCGAAGGCATCGCCACGTCGCAGCTGATCCGGATGGCAAGCGCCACGGGCGGCGATATGTCGGTCCGGCAGATCGACGCGCGGCGGCGCATCGCCAACGCGATCGACGTGCTCGGCGGTCACGACAGCCCAGCAGGCTCCGGCGCGTGGTTCGTCGTCGGGCTCGAGTTCTCGGTGC
>CANJXD010000487.1 GCA_947478535.1 Acetobacteraceae bacterium | reverse complement strand
GCAGGCGGTGGCGCTGCTGCGGGACTGGTTCCGCCGGGGCGTGCTGCCTCGCAACGTGATGACTTTCAAGACGGAGGAGGTCATCACCGCCATGCAGCAGGGTCGGGCAGCGATGACGACGCAGCCCTTCGGGCGCTTCGTGAACTACAACGACCCGCGCCAGAGCCGCTTCCCCGGTGAGATCGCGGTGGTGCCGATCCCCATGGCTGCCTCGGCAAGCAGCGCACCGGGCGCGCTGGCGCCGGCCAAGACCTCCGTCTGGGCCATGGCCATCCCGAAGAATGCCCGCGACAAGCAGCTTTCCTGGTCCTTCATCCGGGAAGTCTCGTCCCGCGCCAGCACCATCCGTGCCGCCGTCAACGGCAACGGCCCCGTGCGCAGTTCCGCCTATGACGACCCGAAGGTGCGGGAGCTGGCGCCCTTCCTTACCATCGAGCAGCAGGTGCTGCCGCATGCGCGCCTCACCGTGCCGGGCTTCGAGGCCGCTGGCCGCGCCATGGACATCTTCATGGAGGAAGTGCAGCGCGCGATGCTCGGCCAAGTCGAGCCGCTGGCCGCCATGCGCGCGGCCAAGGCGCGCATTGAGCCGTTGCTGCCGAGTTGAGCGCGGCCGCTCCCCCTTCCCCCGACGCGGCGGTCACGGCTGCCGCGCGCGTGAAGCCAGCGCGCCGCTACCGGCCGCTGTTCGGCGGCCGGCCGGGGCTGGCGCAATGGGTGTTGCTGACGCCGGCGCAGATGCTGCTGGTGGCGCTGATCCTGGTGCCGGCGATCTGGGTTGGCTGGCTCAGCCTGCACAAGGTCTCCTTCACCGCGGAAGCGACGTTCGTCGGGCTCGGGAATTTCCGGGCGCTGGCGGATGATCCGGTCTTCTGGCGGGCGGTCTGGAACACCTTCGTCGTGGTGAATGCCGTCGTCTATGGCGAGTTGCTGCTCGGGCTCGGCCTGGCGATGCTGGCGGCGGGATGGATGCCGTTCCGAACGTTGTTCATCGCGTTGCTCATCGCGCCCTACGCCATCAACGAAGTCTCCGCCGTCGCCATGTGGCGCTTCGTGCTGGAGCCGGATATCGGCATGGTGAGCTGGGCGCTGGAACGCGTCGGCATCGGGCAGCTCGACTGGTCCGCGAATCCCTTCGACGCGCTGCTGGTCGCTTCCCTGCTGTCGATCTGGATCCACACGCCCTTCACCTTCCTGATCCTCTACGCGGCTCTGCAGGCGGTGCCGCGCGAGTTGATGGAGGCGGCGACGGTGGATGGCGCGGGGGGATGGCGCGTCTTCGTCCATGTCCAATTCCCGATCATCCTGCCGGCGCTGCTCGTCGCGCTGATGTTCCGCTACATCACGGCGATGCGTGTCTTCTCCGAAGTGTGGCTACTGACCGAGGGCGGGCCGGCACGATTGACGGAGGTGCTGGCCGTCTATCTCTATAGAGCGGCGTTCCGATACCATGAATTCGGCTTGGCCTCGGCAACGGGGCTGGTGATGATGCTGCTCTCGCTGACGATCGCCCTGCCGTATCTCTACGCCGCGTGGAAGCGGATGTTCTCCCGTGTTTAAGCCGGGCCCGATCGGCAAGGCGGTTCGGCTGGCGCTGGCGGCGCTCGCCGTCGCTTGGTCCACATTTCCAATCGTCATGGTGGTCTCGGCGAGCTTCAAGCCGCCGCGGGAGATCTTCGCCATCCCGCCGAGCCTGTTATTCACGCCGACGCTAGACAGCTATCGGGAGCTGTGGCGCGCCTGGCCGGCCTTCTTCGACAACATGCTGAACAGCCTCATCGTGACCGTCGGCGCGACTGCCATGACGGTGATGTTCGCGACCTGTGCCGGCTATGTGTATTCGCGCTATGCGAGCCGGCTGCTGACGCTGTCGGCCTTTTTCATGGTGGTGGTGCGGATGCTGCCGCCGATCGTCGTGACGCTGCCGCTGTTCCCGGTTTTTAGCTGGCTCCACCTCAGCGACACGCATCTGGCGCTGATGCTGTTGTACTCGGCCTTCTTCGTCAGCCTCTCCACGTGGATCATGCGCGCCTTCATCGACCAGGTGCCGCGCGAGTTGGAGGAGGCGGCGGTGGTGGATGGCGCGACGCTACCGCAGATCCTGCGTCGCATCGTCTTTCCGCTGGTGATGAACGGCGTAATCGCCGCGTCGCTCTTCGTCATCGTCTACGCCTGGAACGAGTTCATCTTCGCGCTGGTCTTCACCACCCGCAACGCCCGCACCACGCCCCTGGTGCTGAGCGAAATCCTGAGCACGGTGGAGGGCGTCGATTGGGGGGTTCTTTTCGCCGCAGCCACGGTGCAGCTGGCGCCGGTTCTGGCCTTTGTGCTTGCGGCGCAGCGCTACGTGGTGGCGGGACTGGCGGCCGGTGCGGTGAAGGGCTGAAGCAGGGAAGGAGAGGTGATGAGGTGGACGGCCCCGAGCGGCATCGTGTGCCAAGCTCGGAGCTGTTGAAGGCATCGAGCGAAAGGAGCCGTCCACCGCATCACCTCTGAACGCCGTGTTCTACGTGCTCTCCGCCGGGTGCCAGTGGAGCGCGTTACTGAAGGACCTGCCACCGAGGAGCACGGTGTGGGACTACTTCTCGCGCCGGAAGTGGGAAGGCACCATCGAGCGTATCCACCAGGCACTCTACGTCGCGGTGCGCGAGCAGGCAGGGCGTGAGGCCAGCCCGACGACGGCGATCATCGACAGCCAGACGGCGAAGGCGGCGCAAAAGGGGGCTCTACGCTCGACCCGTCCGGCTACGACGCGGGCAAGAAGGCCGTCGGCCGCAAGCGCCACCTGCTGACCGACACGATTGGCAGGCTGCTCGCGGTGATCGTGCATCCGGCCAATGTGCAGGGTTCGAGGCACCGCCTCGGACGCGAAGCTCGCGATGGCGCCGAACCGCTGCTGCGTCAGGCGCGCAGGCGGTTCCCGTTCGTCGAGCGTATCATCGGCGACGCGGGCGACCAGGGGCCGAAGATGGCCGCCGCCGTCACGCGCACCGGCACGTGGAAGATCGAGATCGTCCGCCGCTGCGACAAGCATAAATTCGTCGTACTGCCGAAGCGCTGGATCGTGGAGCGCACCATCGGCTGGATCAGCCGCAATCGTCGGCTGGCCCGCGACTTCGAGCGGCATCGCCGCATCGCCGCCGCCTTCGTCCGTATGGCCATGATCCGCATCACGCTTCGACGACTGGCCGCAAAGCCCTCAGCGTGAATCAGAACTTCCCGGATGGGCTCTGAGTTCCGTACTAAATCGGCCAAGTCAGGAGGTCCGGAGAGAATCGGCCTCTGGAGAGCGATTTTCCGCCGTTTTCGCGTCGGCCCAGGCAACAGGTCTGCCCCGAAAACCCCAGGAAACCTGCCACTCAGCGCGGCGGTCGATCAGGCGGAGAGCAACGCTCGTATGGGAACTGGCGGAGAGGGTGTCCGACATACCTTTGTTTCCCACCGTCCCAGAGCGACCCGACATACACCTTTAAGTTCATGTTTATAAGCACATATGTGCCCCCTAGCATCCCCCAATGACCCTCGTTGACCCCCAGCAGCCCGGCCACTATTTGTGGGCTAGCTTGTGGGCTGACTTGTAGGCCAGGAGGTGCAGATGCCATCGAAACTGACAGCGACTGCCGTCAAAGCTCTGGTCGCAAAGGGGCAGCCCGGCCGCCATGCTGCGGGCGACAACCTATATCTGGCTGTGACCGGGCCAGGAGCCGCAAAGTGGACGCTCCGCTTCATGCTGGCAGGAAGAGCCCGCGAGTTGGGGCTGGGCGTCTATGACGCGGACGGCCGACGTGGCGTGACACTCGCCGGGGCAAAGGCTGCTGCCGAAGAAGCGCGCCGCCTTCTTCGAGAAGGGATCGACCCGATCGAGCACCGCAAGACCCAAGCACGCTTACGGACGCAACAGGCTGCACAGGGCCAAACCTTCCGAGAAGTCGCAGACCTAATGCTCGCGTCTCACGAGGCCGGTTGGCGTAATGCCAAGCACCGCCAGCAGTGGCGCAACACCCTTGAGGCATACGCGTTCCCGGAAATCGGCCACCTGCCCGTCTCACAGATCGGCACGGAGGAAGTGCTCCGCGTCCTGCAACGCGACGGGCTTTGGACCTCCAAGCCCGAGACCGCATCCCGGCTTCGTGGCCGGATCGAAGCGGTCTTGAGCTACGCAACTGCACGCGGTTGGAGGACCGGCACCAACCCGGCAACGTGGCGGGGCCATCTTTCGACAATGCTGCCCAAACGCAGCAGAATCGCAGTGGTTGAGCATCATGCCGCCCTGCCCTGGAAGGAGATCGGGCGCTTCATTATCCATCTGCGAGAGCACCGAGCCACAGCCGCTCGCGCGCTGGAGTTTCTTATCCTGACTGCGTCCCGGACAGGTGAAGTCCTTGGCGCGAAATGGTGCGAGATCGACCTCGAAGGTGGCGTCTGGACGATCCCAGCCAGCAGGATGAAGGCCGGTAAGGAGCACCGCGTCCCGCTGTCTGGCGCCGCATTGGCTATTCTGAGGGCGATGGAACCGCCTGGAGCAAAGAACCCCGACAGCTATGTCTTCCCTGGCCAAAAGCCGGGCGCGCCCCTGTCGCAGATGTCCATG
>CANJXD010000486.1 GCA_947478535.1 Acetobacteraceae bacterium | reverse complement strand
CGGTGGCTGCCGCCCGCCAGGGTCCAGCACCCGTATCCGCAGCAACGCTTCATCGTCAAACACCCGAGGTGGGAGCCGAGTGCGTTAGCAGCGCACGCTCGGATCTGTCCGGGGGGCGCCCGGTAACGGGCGTCCCTACCGGGATGGGCTGGGTCCCTGGAGACGCCCGCGGCAACTGCCACGGGCGCGAAAGGCCGCACTTCAGCGTGCCGACCGGTTCGCCGCCCCAACGCTCAAACTCACGAAGGCCCGCACGGCCGGCAGGTCGAGCGACTCCGGCAGGGCCACGGCATAGACACCGCCCAGGATGGGCTCACCCAAAATAGGCACCGCAAGCAACCGCCTGTCGTCGCCGGTCTCACCATCCAGAACAACGCTGATTCCAATTCCTGCGGCTACCGCCTCCTTGGCTGCCTCGCGACTGCCCACCTCCAGGGCGACGCGGGCCAATAGATTGCGGGCCGAGAACGCCGCTTCCATCATGGCGCGCGTCATCGAACCTGCCTCGCGCAGCACCAGCGGGCCAGCCGCAACCTCATCCAGGCTGATGCTGGAGCGTGGTGTCGAGGCCGGCACGCTGGCCACAAGTCGCTGTGTCGTCAGATGGGTGCAGGACATGCCCTCCATCGGGGCCGTCAGTGTCATCACCGCGACCTCGATCTCGCAGGCGGCGAGCGCGTCCAGCAGCTCGCCAGTATTGCCGAGCCGGGTCCTGATGCGTAGTTCCGGATGGGCCGCCATGAAAGCCGCGATGCCTTGCATCGCGTGGGCCGGCGTGGAGAACCCAATGGCGATGCTGCCCCGGAGCAAGCCGCGGGACTGGCGCATGGACTCTTCCAATTCCTCCATGCGGCCCAGCACCAGCCGGGCACGCGCCTGCAGGTCACGCCCGGCATCGGTCAGCGCCATGCGTGGCCGGCGATGCACCAGCAGCGTGCCGCAGGCGCGTTCCAGGCCAGCGAGCGTCACCGAGATCGTCGGCTGGCTGAGCCCGAGAATCTCGGCGGCACGGGACAGGCTGCCACCCTCCACCACGGCGGCGAAGCAACGCAGGGCGGCCAGGCTGATCCGCCGTTCGCCCGGAAGTGTTGTGTCCTCAGGTCCCGTCGAATTCATGCACTGGCCATCCCGGCATCATCCATTCGTCACGGCCATTCTTCGATAAAGCCAAGGTTGTGGCATTCGCTCATAGCATAGTTCTATGAATGCCTCCCCCCTTTCGAGCCATGACGCGGAGAGACAGATGCAGACCGATCCAACCTTCGCCGCTGCCGGCCGTTTCCTCAAGGGCAACATCCACACCCATTCCAACCGCTCCGACGGGAAGCTGGACCCGGCGGAGGTCTGCGCCGCCTATCGCGACGGCGGCTATGATTTCCTGGCGCTGACCGACCATTTCCTGCCGAAATACGGCTTCCCCATCGTCGATACCCGCGGCTTCCGCGCGCCCGGCTTCACCACCCTGCTGGGGGCCGAGGTGCATGCGCCGGCGACCTCGCTCGGCGAGATCTGGCACATCCTGGCGGTCGGCCTGCCCCTGGATTTCGCGCCGACCCCGGCCGGGGAGACGGGTGCCGAACTCGCCGCGCGCTGCGTTGCCGCCGGCGCCTTCGTGGGCATCGCGCATCCCGCGTGGTATGCGCTTTCGGCCGCGGATGCCAACACCTTGGCGGGCGCGCATGCGGTCGAGATCTACAACCACACCTCGCAGTTGCGCACCGATCGCGGCGAGGGCAGCCACCTCGCCGACCAGCTGCTGGCGGAGGGACGGCGCATCTCGCTGATCGCCGTCGACGACGCGCATTTCCACTGCACGGACTGGTTCGGTGGTTGGGTCATGGTCAAGGCCACGGCGAACGAACCCGAGGCGCTGCTCGTCGCGCTGAAGGCCGGGCATTTCTACGCCACGCAAGGCCCTGTCATCGAGGGCATCGCCTGGGGCGAGGACAGTGTCGAGGTGCAATGCTCGCCCGCCGCCAGCGTCATGGTGCTGGGCCGCGGCTCGCGCGCCGCGCAATCCGTGGCGCCGTTGCAGAGCCGCGTGACCTTGCCGCTCGCCCGCCTGCGGGAGGGCGGCTTCGCGCGCGTCGTGGTGGCCGATGCGGCGGGGCGGCGGGCCTGGTCGAACCCGTATTTCTTCGGCTGAGGGATCGCGCCTCAAACCGCCTCGCTCATCGTCACCGGCGGCGCCGGCACGGACGCCAGCAATTCGCGGGTATGCGCATGCTGCGGCGCACGCAGCAAACGCGCGCGCGGCGCATCCTCCACGATGCGCCCGCCCTGCATCACCAGGATGCGGTCGCAGCACGCCGCGACGGCCGCGATGTCGTGCGAGACCATCAGCAGCCCGATGCCGCGCGCCACGCGCAGCCGGTTCAGCAGACCGAGCACCTGCGCCCGCACCGAGACATCCAGCGCCGAGACCGGCTCATCGGCGAACAGGAACGCCGGCTCCAGCGCCAGCGCGCGGGCGATCGCCACGCGCTGCTTCTGCCCGCCCGAGAGTTCATGCGGCCGCCGTGCCCCGAAGCCGGCCTCCAGCCCCACATCGGCCAGCAGCGCCGCGACCCGCGCGGCCCGTTCCGCGGGGGTGCCGAGGTGGTGGATGTCGAGCCCCTCCCGTACCAGCCGCGCCACATCCCAGCGCGGATCGAGCGCCGCGGTCGGGTCCTGCTGCACGATCTGCAAGGCGCGCCGCAGCCCGCGCCGGTCCGCGGCCATCGCGCGCGCGAGCGGCACGCCGCGATAGCGCACCTCCCCGGCGGAAGGCGGGATCAGCCCCAGCAGCAGCCGCCCCAAGGTGGATTTCCCGCTGCCGGATTCGCCCACGATGCCCACCGCCTCGCCCGGCGCGATGGCGAGGTCCACATCAGCCACCGCCGTGACCCCGCCCTGCCGGCGCAGCAGCGTGCCACCGAAGCGCCGCGTCAGCCCAATGGCTTCCAGCAGCGGCGTCATGCGGCGAGCAGATGGCAGGCGGCCGCGCGGCCCGGCCCGAGCGGGCGCGAGGCCGGCGGCGGCCCGGTATCGCACAGCCCCGGTCGCGCAAGCGCGCAGCGCGGATGGAAGCGGCAGCCCGGCGGCGGGCGGCGTGGGTCGGGCGGGGTGCCAGGCATTTCCTCGGCCTGCAGCGCCTCTCCGCGCACCAGGTCGAGCCGCGGCACGGCGGCCAGCAGGGCACGGGTATAGGGGTGCGCCGGCCGCGCCAGCAGCGCCGCCACCGGGCCGGTTTCCACCACGCGCCCGCCATACATCACCGCGACCCGGTCGGCGATCTGCGCCACCACGCCGAAATCATGCGTCACCAGCAGCATCGCCAGCCCATGGTCGCGTCGCAGCCCCGCCAGCAGCGCCAGCACGCGCGCCTGCACCGTGGCATCCAGCGCCGTGGTCGGCTCATCCGCGATCAGCAACTTCGGGCGACAGGCCATGGCGAGCGCGATCAGCGCGCGCTGCCGCATGCCGCCGGACAGCTCATGCGGATAGGCGCGTGCGACGCGCGCGGGATCGCCCAGGCCCATCTCCGCCAGCAGCGAAAGCACGCGCGCGGAGGCCGCCGCCGCCCGCACCCCATCATGCAGCGCCACCGCCTCGCCGATCTGCTGGCCGATCCGCAACACCGGGTTGAGCGCCGTCATCGGCTCCTGGAACACCATGGCCAGGCCCTGCCGTGCGCTGCCGCGCAGCAGGTCCTGCCCACCGCGCCAGACCGCGCTGCCCTCCACGCTTGCGCGCGCGCCGTCGCCGCCCGCGCCGAGCACGCCCATGACAGCCAGCGACGCCACCGATTTGCCGCTACCGCTTTCGCCCACCAGCGCCAGCACCTCGCCTTCCGCGATGTCGAAATCCGCGCCATCGAGCGCGCGCACGGGCCCGAACGGCGTGGCGAAGGTCACGGCGAGGTCGCGCACCGACAGCAAGCTCATGCCCGCGGGTCCGCACGGTCGCGCAGCCAATCGCCGATCGCCTGCACGCAGAGCGTCAGCGCCAGGATCACCAACGTCGGCACCACCACCACCCAGGGCGCGGTCAGCATCTGGTGCCGCCCCTCGCCAATCATGCGCCCGAGCGTCGCGGACGGCGGCTGCACGCCGATGCCGAGGAAGGACAGCGAGGATTCCAGCAGCAGCACCGCCGGCACGCCGAGCGTGAACTGCACCGCCAGCGGCGCCGCCAGATGCGGCAGGATATGCTGGCGCAGCACCCAGCCGGGCCCGGCGCCGAGCGCCCGCGCCGCCTCCACGAAGGGCCGCTCGCGCAGCGACAGCACCTGGCCGCGCGCCAGGCGGGCATAATTCTCCCACCCCGCCAGGCTGACCAGCGCCACCAGCACCCAGGTCGAGGTGCCGAATACCGCGAGCCCCAGCAGCACCAGCAGCAGATAGGGCAGCGCGATCTGCGCATCGACCACCACCATCAGCGCCGTCTCCACCCGCCCGCGCAGATAGCCCGCGACCAGGCCGATGGACGTGCCGATCATGCAGCCCAGCACGCTGCCGATCAGCGCGATGCCGAGCGAGGTGCGCAGCCCATGCAGCGCGCGCGAGACCAGGTCCCGCCCCAGCTGATCCGTGCCCAGCCAATGCGCG
>CANJXD010000485.1 GCA_947478535.1 Acetobacteraceae bacterium | reverse complement strand
CTGCTTGCGTGGGGGTAAAAGGGTCCCGCCGCGGCGGGGCCTGCAAGGCCTGGCCAACGCGCTCCTCGGTCCGGGAAGATTCTCGCTGCTCGGAGATGGCCACCACCCTTTTTGGGACCCGTCCATTTCTTCGGAAGTTATATCCGGCCGTCGCAGAAATAGCAATCATATCGTTGACGTGACAAGTGGCGATCCAATTCAGGCATCATCATGCATCTCCAACGCGCCTCATCCGCCTTGGTCCCCGTCGTCCCTTTCGCCCTTGGCCCGCCCTTGGCTCGCCCTTGGCCCGTTGACGCGCGCCCGGCGCCGGTCCACCCCTTGCGCCCTGGCGGGCATGGAAGAAGCGGCAAGCGATGCGGGCGACGGCAGAGAGTGTTCGGGCGCAGATCCTCGCCATCCTGCACGCCTGGGGAATGCCGCGCGACATCGCCGAGGAAACCGCGGAGGTGATGCTGGACACCGACCTCTGCGGCATCGATAGCCACGGCATCGGCATGCTGCAAAGCTATGAGGGCATGCGCCGCGCCGGCCAGGTGAAGCTCGATGCCCGCCCTGTGGTGGTGCGGGACAAGGGGCCGGTGGCGCTACTCGATGCCGGGGCCGGGCTCGGCCACCATGCGGCGGCCTTCGCCATGCGGCTTGCCGTCAGCAAGGCGAAGCAGGACGGTGTCGGCGCCGTCTCGGTGTTCAACAGCCACCATTTCGGCGCCGCCGGCTGGTATGTGAAGCAGGCCGCGAAGGCCGGCTGCATCGGCCTGGTCACCAGCGGCACGCGCACCGTCTCCATGGTGCCGACGCGGGCTTCCATGCCGGTGCTCGGCACCAACCCGCTGGCCTTCGCGGCACCGGCCAGGCGCAACCCCCCGGTGGTGCTGGATATCGCGACGACCACCACCGCCGCCAACAAGGTCCGCGCCAAGGCCCTCCGCGACAAGCCGATCCCCGTGGGCTGGGTGATGGACGGCGAAGGCCGCGCCATCACCGATGGCCCCGCCGCTGTCGCCCAGGTGTTCGAGAAACCCGAAGGCGGGCTTTCCCCCATCGGTGGCAGCGCGGAGATGGCGAGCCACAAGGGCTACGGCCTGGCGATGATGGTGCATATCCTGGCCTCCACCCTGTCCGGCGGGTCCTTCTCACCGATCCGCAAGCGGACCCAGCGGCCGGAGGACCCGGACAATATCGGCCACTTCATGCTGGCGATCGACCCGGGCGCTTTCCGCCCCGATGGCGCTTTCGAACATGATGTCGATGCCGTGATCGACGTGCTGCGCGCTACCCCGCCCGCCGATCCTGGCCTGCCCGTCCTCGTCCCCGGAGACCCGGAGGCGGCGGAGCGCGAAGCACGGCTGGCCGATGGCATCCCGATCCCCGCCGGTCTGGAACGCCAGATCCGGGATATCGCGCTGCGCGCCAACGCGCCCTACCTTCTCATAGCCGCCAATTCCTGACACCACGCCTGCCATTCCTGACGTCAAGCCTGAAGGACCACGCCCCCATGCCGCATCCCAGCCTCCGCCAGGCCCTGCTGAAGAACGAATTCATCCTGGCGCCGGGCGTCTTCGACATGATCTCCGCCCGCGTCGCGGATGGCATGGGCTTCAAGGCGCTCTACGCCACCGGCTATGGCGTCACCGCCTCGCATCTCGGCCTCGCCGATGCCGGTATCGCCACCTACACGGACATGGTCAGCCGCATGGGCACCATCGCCAAGGGCTGCAAGACGCCAGTGATCTCGGATGCCGATACCGGCTATGGCGGGCTGCTGAATGTGCGCCACACCGTCCGCGGGTATGAGGATGCGGGCGTCACCGCCATCCAGATCGAGGACCAGGAAGTCCCCAAGAAGTGCGGCCACACACCGGGCCGCAAGGTCATCCCGGCGGAGGAAATGGCGCTGAAGATCCGCGTCGCCGCGGAAGCCCGGCAGAGCGAGGATTTCCTCATCATCGCGCGCACCGATGCGCGCACCTCCCTCGGGCTCGATGAGGCGATCCGGCGCGGCAAGATGTATGCGGAAGCCGGCGCCGACGTGATCTTCATCGAAAGCCCGGAGACGGAGGAGGAAATGGCGGAGGTCGGCCGGCAGATCAAGAAGCCGCTTTTCGCCAATATGGTCGAGGGCGGGCGCACGCCGATCCTGCCGGCCGAGACGCTGCACGCCATGGGCTACCGCATCGCCATCTACCCCGCCATCGGCTTCCTGACCGTCGCCGCGGCCCTGGAACGCGCCTACACGACGCTGGCGCGGGACGGCCATTCGAACAACCTGCCCGCCGATGCCTCCTACGGCTTCGGCCGGATGTGCGATCTGATGGGCTTCCCCGATGTCTGGGACTTCGACCGGAAATGGGCCGAGATCGCCGGCAACCTGCCGCCCAAGGCCGCCGAGTGATGCAAGCGCCCCGCGCCCTGCTGTTCGACGTCTTCGGCACGGTCGTGGACTGGCGTTCCGGCATCGCGCGGGACGCTGCCCCCTTCCTCGCGCGCCATGGCATCGCGGCCGACCCGTTCGCCTTCGCCGATGCATGGCGCCGCCGCTACCAGCCGGGGATGGAGGCGGTGCGCAGCGGCGCCCGCCCCTTCACCCGGCTTGATATCCTGCATCGGGAAAACCTCGAGGCCGTGCTGCGCGACCACGGCGCCGACCCCGCCGGGATCGCGGAGGCGGAACTCGATGACCTCAACCGCGCCTGGCACCGGCTCGATCCCTGGCCCGACAGTGTCGCCGGCCTCACGCGCCTGAAGTCCCGCTTCATCATCGCGCCGCTGTCGAATGGCAATGTCGCGTTGCTGCTGAACATGGCCAAGCGCGCCGGCCTGCCGTGGGACGCCATCCTCGGCGCGGAGGTAGCGCAGGCCTACAAGCCGAGCCCCGCCGCCTATCGCAACACCGCCGCGGTGCTGGGCCTGCGGCCGGAGGAGTGCATGCTCTGCGCCGCCCACAACGGCGATCTGGCCGCGGCGCGCGGCACCGGCTTGCAGACCGCCTTCATCCCCCGCCCGCTGGAACACGGCCCCGCCCAGCGTACTGACCTTGCCCCCGCCCAGGCGTGGGAGCATGTCGCGCCGGATTTCCTGGCGCTGGCCGACAGCCTCGGCTGTCCCTGAGGACCCCTCCGCATGTCCTTCCCGCATGATGACAAGGCCTGGGCCGCGACCGCCGAATTCCTGCGTGGCCGGCTGGGCGCGACAGACCGGCTGGTGGCGCCGGACCCCTTCCGCTGGGTGATCCCGCGCGCCCAGCGCTTCGTCCAGGCGCGCGGCCTGGCGCCGCGCAACTTCGACTGGGTGGTGGTCCATAAGGGCCAGTTGGAGCAGATCCCCCGCCCCTTCCTCGCCGCCCTGCCGACCGGCGCCGTGCCGGTCTTCGCCAATGAGGTCTTCGTCGTCTTCTCGACTTCCCCGGCCGCGGACCTGATCGACCTGACGGAGACCGACCACGTCCGCGCCTTCCAGACGAATGCCGAGACGCTGGAACCCGAGGCGCCGCTCGCCGCGCCCGTCAGCACCTGGGCGCGCCCGGACGCCACCACCGCCATCCGCCTGCCCGGCGCCGCCGCGACGCCGCGCGTGGTGGCCAAGCCGGCGCAGGACCCGCGCGACATCCCGACGCGCCCCTGGCTCGCCCCCGGCGGCGTGCCCGGCGTGGCGCGGGAACGCGCCTTCCAGGAGGAACTGGACCGGCTGGTGGCCGACTATCTCGGCCCGGCCACTGGCCAGGCCGTGCTCGATATCGGCTGCGGCGGCGGTCGGCTCGGCGGGCTGATGGCCGGCGCCGCGCAGGTCACCGGCATCGACATCGCCGCCGATGCCCTGGCCCGTGCCCGCACGCGCCACGCGAATTTGCCGAATTTCGCCTTCGCCCGGATGGATGCCGCGAAGCTCGCCTTCGCGGAGGCGTCCTTCGACGCGGCGCTGATGGTGGACAGCCTCGACAGCGTCGCCGACCCCGCCGGCGCCCTGGCGGAGGCCGCGCGGGTGCTCGCCCGCGGCGGTCGGCTGTTCCTGACCGCGCCGAACAAGGACAGCCTGCCGCTGCGCGCCCAGCGGCGCCTCGCTTTGCCGGTGCCAGGGCGGGCGTTTTCCGTCCTCGAACTCACGGGCATGTTGCGCGCGGCCGGGCTGACGGTGACGCGCAGCGATGGACTGTTCCTGTCCCCGGGCTGGGCGCTGCCGGGGGCTTCCGGCGCGCTGGCGCCGCTGGAGGAAGACCCCGAATTCGTCGAGGCCTCCCGCATCCTCGGCCGCCGTGCGGGGCCGGACTATGCGCTCGCTTTCTGTCTGCTGGCGCGGAAGGGTTAGTCCTTCCGCGTCGCCTCCCCGAAGGTCAGCCGGTTTCCATCGGGATCGCGCAGCGAGAATTCCCGCAGGCCGTACCAGAAATCCTGTGGCGCCACCTCGATCGCCACGCCGCGCCCGACGAGCTCGGCGTACAGCGCATCGAGCGCCGTGACCATCACATGCAGATGCGCCTGACCGAGTGCTGCCGGCGCGCGCGGTGCCGGCATCAGGTTCAGCACCAGCGCGCCGCGCTCGACAGCCGCGTAGTCCACGGGATCGCCAACGCGGAAGCATTCCACGCAACCGAGGCG
>CANJXD010000484.1 GCA_947478535.1 Acetobacteraceae bacterium | reverse complement strand
GGCGATCTGCTGCGCCTGCGCTTCGAGCAGGGCAATCAGGTCATCGCGCGAGAGCGTGAGAAGGGTTGCGCGGTCCACACACGCCGGTGAATCGAACCAGCCGTGACCGTGTCAAGCCAAATTACAACGGATGGGGGTGAGCAATTACGCAGCGCAGCGTTGTTCAACCCGTAGGCGCCGAGGATGACCATCCCCGCGGGCTGTTCCAGTTCCTCGCCGTTCAGCAGGTTGATGTAGGTGACGCCGGTCGCCTTCTTGCCATCGCTGTCCTTGTTGACCTTCAGCACCCAGCTATGGGTGCGGAGTGTCACGTTGGGGTTGCGCAGCGCGATGGGGATGACGGTGACATTCGGGCTGCCCTTGGCGTTGCTCTCGCAGCCGTAGCGTTCGCAGAAGCCGCAGTACTGGCAGGCGCCGAGGCGCGATCCGTCGGGGTTGGTATAGGGGCGGGATGCGTTGGCCGCGGGGCGCGGATGCGGGTTGTAGCCCTGCGCCTTCGCCGCTTCGGCGAACAGCGAGCCGGACAGTGGGTCCTCAAGCGGCGGCAGCGGGAATTCGTTCTGTCGCGGATCCTCATGCACGTTGCCGCCCGCGATCTTCTGCCCGCGCAGGTTGCCCGCCTTGCCAGAGACGCCGGCCGTCTTCTCGAACTTGTCGTAGTAGGGTTCGAGTTCCGCGTAGGTGACGCCCCAGTCCTGGATCGTCATGTCCTCGGGGATGTACGCCTTGCCGTATTTCTCCTCGTACTTCGTGCGGACCTGCAACTCCATGTCGCCCCAGCGCCAGGTGACGCCGTTCCAGTGCGACCCTGCGCCGCCCACGCCCTCGCCGGGCAGGAAGCTGCCGAGGCGACGCATCGGCAGCGCCTCCTCGCTCGTCTTGTTGCGGATGGAGAGCGTGTCCACCGCCGTGTTCATCATCAGGTCGGTGCGGTTGGAGAAGCGCAACTCGTCACGGATGCGCGGGACCTGGAAATCCTCCTCCGGCCTGCGCATCGCGCCGCGTTCGAGGACCACGACCTTCATGCCGGCCTCGGCCAATTCCTTGGCCATGATGCCACCGGTCCAGCCCATGCCGACGATGACGACGTCCGTCTCGGGAAGTTTGCGTGCCATGTTCGTCGTCCCCCTCAGCTCATATCCGCGATCGAGACGGGGTCCGCCTCGTAGCGCTTGTTGCGATAGGCGGCGACGTTGTTGCGGTTGTTCTCGATGACGCCGGGGAAGCCCACCATCTTCCAGCCGACCTTGCCCTGGTTCCCGCCATAGATCGGGTCGGAGAACATGCCCTCCATCACGTTGCCATAGACCATGGTCCAGAAGGTGCGGGCGGGCAGGCCGCTCTCGAACTCCACGCGGCCTGCATCGAACTCCGTCAGCACCTGATTGCGCTGGGCGGCGGTGAGCTGGTCGAAGGGCTTGCCGAGGGTCTTCACGCAATGCGCGTTGGTCGCCTCGATCCCGGCGCGCCACAGCTGCGCCGGCGTCAGGGCGAGCTGGTAGCCCTGGTTCGCCGTGCCGAGCTTCCAAGGCCCCTGCATGTAGAGCCGGTCGCCCTTGCCCCAGCCATCGGCCAGTGCGCGGTCGATGAAGATGTTGATGCCGACATCGGTGCCCTTCGGCGAAAGCTCATCCGCCGGGATCATCGTATCGACCAGCGCCTCGACGAAGGCGGCCTCATCGGGCTTGAGATACTGGTATCCCGGGCCGGTCGCGGCCGCCGCGGCGGGTGCCGCGGCCGGCTGGGCCGCCGCCGGTGCCTGCGCCAGGACGACGGCGGAACCGCCGGCGGTCGCCGAGGCCGCCGCCCCGCCGATTGCCGCACTTTTCAGGAATGCGCGGCGTTCCAGACCATTTTGCTTGGTCATGCTCGTTTCCTTCCCCTGGATGCCCTTCCGCGAAGGCGGGGGCTCCCTTGTCTCCGGCGCATGCAATGGCGCGGCCGGATAGGGCATGGGAAACCTTCCGAGACGGCCGCGAATGAGCGACGGATGCGGGGCTGCCATGCATTCCGCGCGGGCCGGAACGATTCTGGCAGGCAGCCGCCAATGTCAGGTGTTTGTGTGAACCCTGGATGGCAGGAATTTCATCCTTATGCCGGCCTCGCGAGCGGGTGGTGTTCCGCTACCAGCTTCCGCAGCCGATCTTCCAGCACCTTGGTGTAGATCTGGGTGGTGGCGATATCGGCATGGCCAAGCAGGATCTGCAGGCTGCGCAGATCGGCGCCATTTCCCAGCAGGTGGCTGGCGAAAGAATGGCGGAGCACATGCGGGCTGACCCGTGCGGGATCGAGCCCCGCCGCCAGCGCCGCGTCCTTCAGGATGATGCCCACCGCCTGGCGCGTCACATGCCCATCCGCGGCGCGGGAGGGAAACAGCCAGCGGGACGGCTTCGCCCCCTTCGGCAGTTCCTTCAGCGTCGCCAGCGCCGCCAGCCGGGCGCGGGCGGAAATCGGCACCAGCCTTTCCTTGTTGCCCTTGCCCCGGACGGCCACCAGCGGCTGGCCGGGCCTGAGGGCATTGACCGGCAACTCCACCAGCTCAGTCACCCGGACGCCGCTGGAATACAGCAATTCGATCAGCGCGACGGCGAGCGGCCCGCGCGCGCCATCAAGGCGGGAGGCCCCCTCGATCAGTGCCTCCACCTCCGCCTGGGACAAGGCCTTGGGCAGGCTGGCGGGCAGGCGGGGGCCTTCCTGCAATTCGGTGGGGTCGTCGGCGCGGATTCCCTCCCGCGCCAGGAAGCGGAAGAACTGCCGCAGGGCCGAAAGCCGGCGGGCCGCGGTGCGGGCGGCGAGCCCGGCATCGGACAGGCCACGCATGTAGGATTGCACCGCATCCGCCTCCGCTTCCGCCGGCCGGATGCCGCGCGGAATGCAGTGGGACGCGAAATCCGCGAGGTCGGCGGTATAGGCGGCGATGGTGTTGCGCGCCGCGCCGCGCTCGGCGGCCAGCATTTCAAGGAAGGATTCGGCGTAACGGTCCATGAATTGCCAGGGCCGGCTCAGCGCGTGCCGAAGCGCTCCGCCGGCACGGTCCGCTCCACCGGCTGCGGTGTCACGGTGGGCGGGAAGGCGCCCACCCCCAGAAGGCCGATCACGACCACCCCGATCAGCAGCACGGCCAGCAGCAGAACGGGGTGACGGAACATCGGCGGGGCGGATCCTCTGGCGGCCAAGGCTGTGCTAGCCTTGTGCATCGTGTCACGCAACACCGCCCTTTCGCCCTGCCCGGAGGCAGTGCACCCCGCCCCCACCCCCGCTGAGACCCCGCCGGTCGCGGAGGCCGCCGCGCGCGTCGCGGCGACCCGCAGCATCGTCCTGGTCGGCATGCCGGGGGCCGGGAAATCCTCGATCGGGCGGCGCATCGCCACCCGCTTGAACCTGCCCTTCCTCGATGCGGATACCGAGATCGAGGCCGCCGCTGGCCTGCCGATCACGGAGATCTTCACCCGCTACGGGGAACCGCATTTCCGGGACGGCGAAAGGCGCGTCATCGCCCGGCTGCTGGCCGGCCCGCCCCTGGTGCTGGCCACCGGCGGCGGGGCGTTTTCCGATGCCCGCACCCGCGCCGCCGTCGCCGAGTCGGGTGCGCTCGCGGTCTGGCTGCGGTGCAGCCTGCCGGTGCTGTTGCGCCGCGTCGCCGGGCGTGAACACCGCCCGCTTTTCCTCAACCGGGACCCGCGGGAGGTGCTGGAGCGCCTGATGACGGCGCGGCACCCGACCTTCGCGGAGGCCCCTGTCATCGTGGATTGCACCGACGAACCGCCGGAGACGACGACCAGGCGGGTGATGGACGCGGTCGCCCAGCATCGGGACCCCGCCCGCCTGCCGGTGCGCCTCGGGGACCGCAGCTACGACATCCTGGTGGGGGAGGGGCTGCTCCCCCGCGCCGGCGCCCTGATCGCGCCCTGGCTGCCGGCCCGGCGCGTCGTCATCATCACCGATGAGACGGTGGCCACCATCCACCTGCCCACCCTGACGGCGGGGCTCGCGGAAGCGGGTGTCGGCTTTGTCACCGTGATCAGCGTGCCGCCCGGCGAGGCCAGCAAATCCTTCGCCCGCCTGCAATCCGTGCTGGATGCGGCGCTGTCGGCCGGGGCGGATCGGCGCACCGCCGTCGTGGCGCTGGGTGGTGGCGTGGTGGGTGACCTCGCCGGCTTTGCCGCCGCGGTGGCGCTGCGCGGCCTGCCCTTCATCCAGATCCCGACGACGCTGCTGGCGCAGGTCGACAGCTCGGTGGGTGGCAAGACCGGCATCAATACCGCCCAGGGCAAGAATTTGGTCGGCGCCTTCCATCAGCCGCGTCTGGTGCTGGCCGATACCGGCGTGCTCGCCACCCTGCCGCCCCGCGAACTCCGCGCCGGCTATGCCGAGGTGGCCAAGCACGGGCTGCTGCAAGGCGCGCTCTGGGCCTGGTGCGAGGCGGAGGGCGCCAAGGCCGTGGCCGGGGACCAGTCGGCGCTGGCGCATGCCGTGCTGGAAAGCTGTCGCCTGAAATCCGCCGTCGTCGCCTCCGATGAGCGGGAGGAGAGCGAGGAAGGCGGCCGCGCGCTGCTCAACCTCGGCCACACCTTCGGCCACGCGCTGGAAGCGGAATG
>CANJXD010000483.1 GCA_947478535.1 Acetobacteraceae bacterium | reverse complement strand
GGGCAGGCGGCCAAGGCTGGCTTCGGCGATGCGCTCCACCCCCAGATGGTCCCGCACCGTGAATTCGGCGGCGCGGGCGATGACGCCGCGCGCGACATCGTCGAGCCAGGCGCGATCCTTCATCAGCCAGGAAACGCCGAGATTGTGGAAATGGATCGCCGACCCCGCCGCTTCGGCCCGGGCAAGCCAGGGCATCCAGGCGGCGAAGGCTTCCGGCGTGCCGAACATGCCGCCACCGAAGACGATCCGCGCGGGCTTCAGGCCCAGCAATTCGGCGCCTTCCCGAAAGCAGCCGGCGAGGGTGGGGACGCAGCGCATCGTCCAGCCCGGCGCCACGGAGAAGGCGTGGGAGACCGGTGCGGGCCAGGCGCGCATCGCCTCCATGAGGCAGAGCTCGTCCCCGAGATTGCCGTAGCCATAGGCACCGAGGAAGGCGGTGGGACCCATGGGCTAACGCAACAGCACCGGCAGCAGCGCGTCCAGCCGCAATAATCCATCGGGCGTCGCGGCGAGCCGGCCATCGGCGCGCCATTCGAGGAGGCCTTCCTCCACCAGCCCATCGAGGGCGCGGCGATCGATGCAATCCTCGAAGGGCAGCAGGCTGCGCGCCTCGATACGGGCGGGGTCGATCCCTTCGCGGAGACGCAGCCCCATCAGCAGGGCTTCGCGGGCACGGTCACGGGGGGTGAGGGATTCTTCCTCCACCACCGCATGCCCATCCCGCTGCACCCGGGCGAGCCATTCCTCCGGCGCACGGTGGCGGCGGGCGGCGAGCAAGGTGCCGTCGGGCATGGCGAGGCGCTGATGCGCGCCGGCGCCGATGCCGATGTAGTCCCCGTACCGCCAATAGGCGAGGTTGTGGCGGCTTTCGGCGCCGGGCTTGGCGTAGTTGGAAACCTCATAGCGCCGCAGACCGAAGCCGGCGGCTTCCTCCTCCGTCGCGTCATAGAGGCGGGCGGCGTCATCGCCTTCCGGAAGGGTGAAGGCGCCGCGGCCGAACAGGGTGGCGAACTGCGTCCCCGGCTCGATGGTGAGCTGGTAGAGCGAGAGATGGTCCGCCGCCAGCGCCAGGGCCTGGCGCAGCTCGGCACGCCAGGCGGCTTCCTGCTGGCCGGGGCGGGCATAGATCAGGTCGAAGGACAGGCGCGGGAAGGTGGCGCGGGCGTGTTCGAGGGCCGCGATCGCCTCCCCCGCATCATGGCGGCGGCCGAGGAAGGCCAGCGCGGCGGGGTCCAGCGCCTGCACGCCGAGGGAAGCGCGGTTGATGCCGGCGGCGCGGAAATCCCGCAATTTCCCCAGTTCAACGCTGGTCGGGTTGGCCTCCAGCGTGATCTCGATATCCGGCAGGGGGTCGAACAGCCGGGTCGCGTCCTCGATGAGCAGGGCGGCGGTGCCAGGGTCCATCAGGCTCGGCGTGCCGCCGCCGAAGAAGATGCTGGCGAGGGGGCGGCGGCCGAGGAGGTTGGCGCGCGCGGCCTCCCGCGCCAGTTCCTGGCGCAGCGCGGCGGCGTAGGCGGCCTGGTCCACACGGTCCCGCACATGGCTGTTGAAGTCGCAATACGGGCATTTGGAGGCACAGAACGGCCAGTGGATATAAAGGGCGAGGGATTCCATCAGGACGGGGCTTAGGGGATGTCGGGCGGGTCTGTCGAACGGGTGAGGGCCGCGCTGGCGGCAGCGGGGCATGCGGACACCATCGCGGCCTTCCCGGAGGGCACGCGGAGTGCCGCGGATGCCGCCGCGGCGGTGGGCTGCGATGTCGCGCAGATCGCCAAATCCATCATCTTCCGGGCGGGGGGACGCGCCGTGCTGGTGATCGCCTCCGGCGCCAATCGGGTGGATGTGGCGAAAGTGGCGGCGGCAACAGGGCTTGCCGTGAAACGCGCCGAGGGTGGCTGGGTGCGGGATGTGACGGGTTTCGCCATTGGCGGCGTCGCGCCGCTGGCGCATCTGACGCCGCCGCTGGTGCTGGTGGATGCGGATCTGTTCGCGCTGGATCGCGTCTGGGCCGCCGCCGGTTCGCCGATGCATGTGTTCGAGACGACGCCGGGTGCGCTGCTCGCCCTGTCGGGTGGCAGGCGTGCCGATGTGCGGGTGGATATTGAGGAGGTTGCGTGATGCTGCCGGTCACCGCGCTCTATGCCGGGCTGTTTGCCTTCGGCTTCATCTGGCTGTCGATCCGCGTCGTGACGATGCGGCGGCGGTATCACCTGGCGCTGGGTGCCTCGCATCGGCTGGTGGAACGCGCGGTGCGGGCGCATGGCAATTTTTCCGAATACGTCCCCTTCGCGCTGTTGCTGCTGGCGCTGTGCGAGATGAACCGGCTGCCGGATTGGGGGCTGCATGGGCTGGGCGTGGCGCTGCTGGCCGGCCGGGCCAGCCACGCCTACGGCATCTCCCGCGAGCCGGAAGTGCTGAAATGGCGCGTCTTCGGGACGAGCCTGACCTTCACCGTCATCGGCGTCGCCGGCGCGGCGCTGCTGGGGCTGGCGGCGGCGGCGATCTAGACTCGCATCCCCGCCGCGAAACCTTCGCGAACGGCGGTGATCAGGTCCCGCGGCGCGGCGGCGTCGCCGATCAGGCTGGTGGCGATGCCGGCGGCGCGAAGGGGCGAGAGGAGGGATTGGTCCGGGCGGCGCAGCCCGGCATGGGCAAGCAGCGTGACGCCGGACAGCTGTTCCTCATCGCCATTATAGATGTTGCGCCAGGTGACGGTGCCGGCCGCGAAGTCCGTGACCTCCGCCAGCGTGACCATGCGGATGCGGCGTTCGGACAGCCGGCGCAGCACGCGCTGGCGCACCACCAGCGCCAGGTCCCGCCCGATGCCGTCGCGCGGCGTCACGATGGTGAGCGCGGTGAAGCGCGCCGCGAGGGCTTCCGCCGCGTCATAGGTGCCGATGCTGTGGTCGCGGTCGAACAGCACCGCGGTGCCCGGATCCTTCGCGGTGCCGAGGGTGCGGACGACCTGGTCGAGATCGCGCATCCCCGGAATCGGCAGGGCGGTGGAGCCGGTGGCGAGCAGCACCTCATCGGGCCGCAGCCGCACCAACGTCGCGGCATCGACACGGGTGCCAAGGCGCAGCGTGATGCCGGCGGCGCGGGCGCGGGCCATCAGCGCGGCCGGCAGCGCGCCGAGCGCAGCGCCGTGGGGCAAGCCGATCTGCAGGGCGAAGCGGCCGCCTTCCGTGCCGCCGAACAAGGTCACCTCATGCCCGCGTTCCGCCGCCACGACGGCCGCATTCAGCCCGGCGACACCGGCGCCGACGACGGCGATGCGGCGCGGCGTGGCGGTGCGCGGCAGCGGGTCCGTCTCCGCCGCCAGGCCGAGGCGCGGATTGACGACGCAGGCGAGGCCATGGCCCTCGATGATCTGCTCCCAGCAGGTGTTGCAGCCGATGCAGCGCTGGATGGTGGCGCTGCGCCCGGCCCTGGCCTTGGCGACCCAGGCACCATCGGCGAGCATGGCGCGGCCCATCATCACCGCGTCGCAATCGCCCGCGGCGATCATCGCCTCCGCCTCCTCCGGCGTCGTGACGCGGCCGAGGCCGAGAAGGGGCACATCGCCCGCTGCGTCCCGCAACGCACGCGTGATGGCGCGATAGGGCAGCGGGGCGTAGCTGCGATCCGGCACATGCATCTCGAGCGATGTCGCATGCGCGCCCTGCGCGGGGGCGACGTAGTCCACCCCACCATCGGCCAGCACGCGGCGCAGCAGGCGTTGGGATTCCGCGAGGTCGATGCCGCCCGCCACGCCATCCTCGCCGGGGAATTTCACGCCGAGGATGAAGCCCGGCCCGCAGGATGCGCGGATGGCGGCCACCATCTCCCGCACCAGGCGTGTGCGGCCGGTGACGTCGCCGCCATAGGCATCGTCGCGCGCATTGGACTGGGGCGAGAGGAACTGGTGGATCAGGTGGCCGTGGCCGGAGGACAGCTCCACCCCGCTGAAGCCGGCGCGTTGCAGCCGGGCGGCAGTGGCGGCGAAATCGGACACCAGCAATGCGATGCCGGCCTGGTCCAGCGCATGCGGCACGGTCCAGGACAGGTCATCGGGCAAAGGGCTGGCGCCGATGGCGCGGGGGTTGCGACCGGGGTGGTGGCGCCCGCGCCCGGGATCGACGAATTGGCCGATGAGGCGGCAGCCCGCGCCTTCGACCGCCGCAGCCCAGCGGCAGAGGCTGTCGAAATGCTGGTCGGCCATGGCGCGCACGCGGGTGCCAGGCTGCTGCTGGCTGTGGGCGTTTAGCGATTCCGTGACGATCATCGCCACGCCGCTGCGGGCACGGGCGCCATACATCGCGATCTGCCGGGCGCTGACGCCGCCGCCATCATTCCAGCCCGAGGACAGCGCCGCCTGCACCACCCGGTTCCGCAACGTCTGCGCACCGAGGCGCAGCGGCGCGAACAGATGCGGGAAGGCTGGCGCTGCGTTGTTCATGGCATGGCCCGTGCGTTGGCGGGCCGATCCTCCGCGCCGCCTTGCGTGCCGTCAATCAGGCGAGCGTTGACACTGGCCGCCGCCGGGCCCGAGACTTCGGCCGCTGGTATCGGTGGGAAGGTTCGCATGAAGCGTCGCGCGGCGTTGCTGGGGCTGGGTTCCC
>CANJXD010000482.1 GCA_947478535.1 Acetobacteraceae bacterium | reverse complement strand
TCGAGGTGCATGACCAGCAGCTCTGGTATCGCCGCGTCACCGCCTGGGCGCATCGCTGTGGGACGGCGCGGGAACATCGCCGCGTCATCGCCGCCGCGCTGCTGGACCAGCAGGGTCCGGTGCGGCTCGATGTTCCTCTCGTGACGGAATGACCATGCTCCCGAAATCCATCCAGCTCATCGAGGTCGGGCCCCGCGAGGGCTACCAGTTCGAGGGCATCGGCCAGCCCGACAAGATCAGCACGGCGGACAAGATCCGGCTCATCGAGGCGCTGGCCGAGACGGGTCTGAAATCGCTGCAATGCGTCAGCTTCGTGCATCCGAAGCAGGTGCCGCAGATGGCCGATGCGGAAGCCGTCATCGCCGGTCTCACGCCGAAGGAAGGCGTGCGGTATTCCGGCATCTATCTCAACGATGTCGGCATCCGCCGCGCCATCGCGACGGGCAAGCTCGCCATCTCCGGCAAGGTCACGCTGACGGCCTCCGCCAGCTTCGCGCAGCGCAACCAGAAGCGCAGCCTGGCGGAGGACCTGGAGATGCAGCGCCGGATCGCCGCCATCTACCGGGAGAACGGCATCGCCGTGACCTCGGCCAGCGTGATGGCCGCCTTCGGCTGCAACTACGAAGGCGCCATCCCGCCCGCCCGCGTCCTCGACCTGATCGCGCAACTGCATGAGGTCGCAGCCGAGGTCGGCTCTACGCTGAAGCTGCTCAGTCTCGCGGATACCATGGGCTGGGCGGACCCCGAGCTGGTGCGGCGCCTGGTCGGCATGGTGCGGGAACGCTGGCCGGCGCTGCGGCTGCGGCTGCACCTGCACGACACGCGCGGCCTCGCCATCGCCAATACCTATGCCGCGCTGCTGGAAGGCGTGGACAGTTTCGACACCGCGGTGGGCGGCCTCGGCGGCTGCCCCTTCGCGGGGCACAAGGGCGCTGCCGGGAATGTCTGCACGGAGGAGGTGGTGTTCCTCTGCCAGCAGCTCGGCATCGAGACCGGCGTCGATCTGCCCGCGCTGATCGACTGCGCGGCGCTCGCGGAATCGATCATCGGACACGAATTGCCGAGCACCCTCGTGCGGTCCTGCAAGGGCGGCGGTTCGCGGCTCAAGAGCTGAAAGGCGGCCCTGCCGCCGCCGTCAGCTCACCGCGCCGCCCGATCGCAGGGCGGCGATTCGCGCGGCGTCGTAGCCGATCTCCGCCAGCACCGCGTCGGTATGCTCGCCGACCTTGGGCGGTTGCAGGCGCAGGCCCATGGTCTGCCCATCGATGGCCACCGGCAGCGGCGGCAGCTTCGCCGTCGCCCCGGTGCCCATCAGGATCGGCAACATGCGGCCTTCCGCGTTGCTCTGCGGGTCCTCGAACAAATCGGACGGCGTCCGCACGGGGGAGAAGGGAATGCCCGCCTTCTGCAGGCCCTCACACAGCGCGTCATGGTCCATCGCGCGCAGCGCAGCGATGATGGGCGGCATCACCTCCTCCCGCAGCCGGATGCGCTCGGCATTCTTCTGCAGGCGCGGGTCGCGGGCGAGGTGATCGAGGCCGAGCAGGCGGCAGAGCGCCTGCCAGTTCTTCTCCGACAGCACGGCGATGAAGACCTGGCGGCCATCGGCGGTCTCGAAGGGCTCGTAGATGCTCCAGGTCTTGGCGCGCGCCGGCATCGGCACCGGCGGCTTTCCCGTCACCGCTTCCTGCGCCATGTGCTGCGCCACGAAGAAGGACGCGGTCTCGAACAGCGTGCCCGTGACGCGCCGGCCAACGCCATCGGCATCCCGCTGCCGCAGCGCCGCGAAGATGCCGAGCGCGCCCATCAGGCCGCCCGTGATATCCACCACCGAGGCCCCTGCCCGCATCGGCCGGCCCGGCGGGCCGGTCATGAAGGCGAGGCCCGACATGTACTGCACCACCTCATCCATCGCCGGGCGGCTTTCATAGGGGCCGGGCAGGAAGCCCTTCAGTTCGCAGTAGATCAGGCGCGGGTTCAGCGCATGCACCGCCTGCCACCCCAGGCCGAGGCGATCCATCGTGCCGGGGCCGTAATTCTCGATCAGCACATCCGCGCTGGCCAGCAGGTCCCGCGCCGCCTGCAGGCCCTCGGGGGATTTCAGGTCGATGCAGATGCAGCGCTTGTTGCGGTTGAAGTAGGAGAAGAAGCCCGTCGCGAAGCCCAGCAGCCCGCGCGTCGGGTCGCCGAGCGGCGCGGGTTCCACGCGGATCACCGACGCGCCCAGATCGGCCAGCGCCACACCACAGGCCGGGCCCATGACGGTATGCCCGAACTCGATCACCTTGAGGCCGTCAAGCGGTAGCATTGGCGTCAGGACCTCGGTGCGATGAAGGGGTAGGGCACGGCGGGGCCGTCGCGATAGGGCAGCGCGATGGTGGCGCGGCCCGGCGTATTGTCCTTGCCCGCGCGGTTGACGATGCCGAGCTCGACCTCGACCAGCCCATAGCCCTCCGCCTCTCGCTTCGCGGTGACGCGGCCCTGCACGGTCAGGGTTTCATTCACCACATCCATGCCGCGGAACTGGTAGTTCACCTTCCACAGCCAGCCCCGCGGGCCGGCCCAGTCCTTCAGGAACTGCACGATGAATTGCTGCTTGAAGGAGCCGTTGACCAGGATGTCCGGCAGCTTGTCATGCTGGATGGCAAAGTCGCGGTCGTAGTGGATGCGGTGCCAGTTCTCCATCGCCGCGGACCAGCGCATCAGATGCGCCGAGGTCAGCGGCCCCTTCACCAGCGGCGGCAGCGCATCGCCGACCGCGACATCCTCCCAGCACGGCGTGATGGTGCCGGGCATCAGACGGGCCTCCGCAGCGACGTGCGGCGCACCCGCATCAGCAGATCACCCTCGGCGGTCGTGAATTCGCTCAGGATATGGATCAGGAACAGCATCCCCTTGCTGGTCTGCTTCGCCTCGATATCCGCGTAGCTGGACCGCACCCGCACACGCTCCCCCCATCGCGCATAGCGCGTGAACTCCACCTCCGACCCGCCGGCGAGGACGTTGTAGCCGCGGAAGGGCAGGATCTCCGGCAGCCCCATCGTCGCCGTGGTGCCGGCACCGTCGTAGTCCGGGTTGCCCGCCTGCTCGGCGAAGGGATCGGGCGTGCCGAAGGGGCGGCGGAACATCGCGGTCGGGAACAGCGGTGGTGCGACGGGGCCGCCATGGCGGGCCGTCGCCTCGCCATCCTGCCAATAGGCGGGGTCATCATCCATGATGGCCTGGGCGAAGCGCCGCACGGCGCCGGGCTCCACCGCATCGGGTGCAAATTCATGGTCGGTCGAGATGCCAATATAGGCCGCGACCCCCTCGGGCAGCATCGACATGCGTGTGGCGCTTCCTCAACGGATCGGCCGGGATTGGAAGCGCGACGCCGGATGAAATCAACCCTGGGGGCGCCCTGGCGGGCCGCTAGATGATGCTCGCCTGCCGTAGCGCGGCGATGGCGGCCTCGTCGTAGCCGAGTTCCCCCAGGATGGCGGCGGTGTCCTGGCCGAGTTCCGGCGGCGGCGTGGGCGTGTCCTCCGCCTCGCCCTGCAAGGTCAGGCCGATGCCGCCGACCGTCACCTCGGACCCCTCGCAGCCCCGCTGGAAACCGCGTTCCCGCAGGTGCGGCAGGGCCATCGCCTCGGGGATGGACAGGATCGGCCCGCAGGGGACGCCGTGCCGTACCAGGATCGCGTCCCATTCCGCGGTGCTGCGGCCCGCCAGCGCGTCGTTCACCAGCGCCTTGACCTCGGGGCCGCGGCGAAAGCGGGCCTGCCGATCCACCAGGCGCGGATCGGTCTTCCAGCCCGGGCGGTCCACCGCATCGCACAGCGCGTGGAACTGGTGGTCCTCGTTGCAGACGATGTTGATGTAGCCGTCCTTCGTCTGGAAGGTGCCGGAAGGCACGGAGGAGCGGCTGTCATTGCCGAGTCGCGTCGGCACCGTGCCGGCATTGACGAAGTCGGAGACGATCCACGCCGCCATGACGAGGCTCGATTCCAGCATCGAGACATCGACCATGCCGCCGATGCCGGTCAGGCGCGCGCGGAAGATGGCGGAGACGGCGCCAAGCGCGGCGATGGCGGCGGCGAAGCTGTCGCAGACGACGAAGCCGGCACGGCTCGGGCCGGCGGCCTCCGCGCCGGTCAGGCTCATCAGCCCGGACATGCCCTGGATGATCTGGTCATAGGCCGCTCGCTGCGCGAGCGGGCCGTCCTGCCCGAAGCCGGAGATGGCGCAATAGACCAGGCTGGGCCTGATCCCCTTCAACTGCGCATAGCCGAGGCCCAGCTTTTCCATCGTGCCGGGGCGGAAATTCTCGAACACCGCATCGGCCTTCGCCACCAGGCGGCGGAAGATCTCCTGCCCCTCCGGTGACTTCAGGTCCAGCGTGATGGATCGCTTGCCGGCATTGGTGCCGAGAAAGGATGCGCCCATCAGCGCCTGATTGCGCGCGGGATCGGTGCCGATCCGGCGGGCGAGGTCGCCGGTGCCGGGTCGCTCCACCTTGATCACCTCGGCGCCGAGGCTCGCGAGGAGATAGGTGCCGAGCGGGCCGGCGATGACGGTGGAGACATCGATGATGCGCACACCCTCCAGCGGGCGGGGCGTGCGGGTC
>CANJXD010000481.1 GCA_947478535.1 Acetobacteraceae bacterium | reverse complement strand
TCGATCGCATCACCCATCACTGCGATATCCTGGAAACCGGGAATGATTCCTTCCGGTTCAAGCAAAGGCGGAAACAGCCGAAAATGGGCGCCTGAACTGGAAAGTTTTGGGCGCTGCTGGGTGGAAAATATTGGACGCTGTTTGACAGCATGGCGGGCTGGCGGGCCCCTGCCCTTCATCACGCCGCCACATCGCGATGAACCCGGCAAGGCCGCTCGTGAACGCCAGGATGATGAAGAAGAATAGCCCAGCGAACAGCAGCGTGAGCAGCAGGCCCACCACCGTCCATCGCGCGAGCCCAACCACGATGGACATCTCGGCGGCGGCGCCAGCCGTGAGCAGCAGCGCGCCACCCAGCACAAGCCAGCGGCGCAAGGCAAAGCCATCCGCGCCATGGCCGGCAACCAGGACGTTTGGCCCCTCGTTTGGCGCCTCCCGCAGCGAGTGGACCGGCATGTCCAGCGGTTCCTCGCGCGGCAGCAGCGCCGGTGCCAGGGTCAGGCCGTCCATCGGTAGGTCCAGCTCTCCGAGACGGGCACTTCCCCGCGCATGAGGCGCGCGCGTATCTCGCCCAGCCTGGCCTGGCCCGCCTGCCATTCGAAGGCGACGCGCAGCCCGCCGCTCTCCGGGTTGCGCAGGACCACGGGGTTGCGCAGCTCGCCACTGCCGGCTTCCAGCGCGAGGGCCGGCAGGTCGCCTTGCCAGGGCGACGTGTCGAGGACGAAGCGCAACCCGCGTGGCGCCGTGCCGGCCCCGGTGCGTGTGGCGACAAAGCGCAGCAATCTTGCATCGGCCAGATCGCCGAGGCCCCAGTGCAGACGGTAGGCGAGGCGATGCTCCTGCCCCGCCCGCAGCCCTACCCTTGGTGACCAGGCCGCGACGATGTTGTCGTGGATTTCGCTGCGGGTCGGGATTTCGAAAAGCTGCACCTCGCCAGCGCCCCAATCCTCCAAAGGCTCCGCCCATAGTGACGGGCGCCGATGATAGGCGGCTTCCAGGTCCTGGTAGTCGTCGAAGCGGCGCGGCCGCTGGAGCAGCCCGTAGCCGCGCGGGGAGTGATCCTGGAAGCCGCTGATCTGAAGGTCCCGTGGATTGGTCAAGGGGCGCCAGATCTGCGCGCCCGCGCCGTTGCGTATCAGCAAGCCGTCGGAATCGTGCACAGCCAGCCGGTAATCGCTGACGCCTTGCCGGTTGTGGGAGCCGAAGAAGAACATGCTGGTCATCGGCGCGACGCCGATGTGCGGGATGTCCCGCCGTGCGAAGATCTGGGCTTCGATGTGCATCACGGTCGCATCGCCCGGCGTGATGCGCATGCGGAAGGCGCCGGTGAGGCTGGCACTTTCCATCAGCGCGTGCAGCGTGATGGCCTCGGCGCCCGGCTCCGGCTTTTCGATCCAGAAGGCGGTGAAGCCGGGGAATTCCTCCCCCGAGGGCTGTGCCGTGCCGAGCGCCAGGCCGCGGGCCGAAATGCCATACGCGTTGCCGCGGCCCAGGGCGCGGAAATAGCTGGCGCCGAGGAAGCTGCACAATTCGTCGAAATGGCCGGGCCGGTTGAGAGGATTCAACAGCCGGAAGCCGGCGAAGCCGAGATCCTCCTCCGGCCCCGGGGGGGCTATGCCGTCGTAGCGGAATTGCGATGCCTGGAAGCGGATCGGCACGGCGTGGCCATCGGCCACCTCGAACAAGGCGACGCGCGGGTGGAACAGAAAGCCGCGATGATGCGGCTGAAGCTGGAAGGGCAGGCCCGTCCCGGCCCAGAGCGCGTGTGCCGGATCAAAGCGGATGCGGCGGTAGCCATCGTAGTCGAGCCGCGCGAAGGAATCGGGCAGGGGATCCTCGCGCGGGCGATGCGGCCGCGTGGCCAGAAGCCGCGCCAGGGCCGGCACGGTCTCGGAATGGAAGTCGCTGGATTCCGGCACCTCAGCGGAAAGGGTCTGCGGCGCGCCGCCGGTTTCGGCGAGCAGCAGCATCGGCACGGCCAAGGCGGCCGTCACGAAGCGCCGCCGGCCGAGGCTGACCAGGGTTTGCTTCCCCGCGGAGGCCGCCAGCGCGGCGTCTTCCCCTTTGGGCCATGGCAGAATGGTCAAGGTCAGCGTGTTCCTGGAATGCGTGCATGATGCGATGCGTTGCGGCAACCCGGCCGGAGCGTTTCACCCAGCGGGCGCGGTGTTCTGCTGCGTCGCCGTGAACCAACGACCGCAATCGCCGCGAGGGATGCCCCACCAGGGCTCACCCGCCTGCCGGGGCTCGACCGCCGAATGGGCAGGGACCCGTCCCATGCGGCGCGGATGTCCACGGGCACCGGGGACACCGTCAGCATGTCGTTCTTCGCGGGTTCATGGCGTCTCAACGCCAGTTCGGCGGAGCGGTTGCGCCCTCGCGGAGCGGTTGCGCCCTTGCGGAGCGGTTGCACCCTTGCGGAGCGGTTACACCCGAGATGCGGGAACCAGCCCCGCCGTCGGCCACGCCGCGAATGCGGCGGGCGCCGGCACCGCGGCGAGGGGCCGCGGATCAGTCCTTCAGCAGATAGACGTAGCGGTAGCGCTCCGTCAGGCCGAGACCGGCATTCAGTGTCAGCGATGCCGTATTCGTGCAGGCGACCTGCGCATAGACCCAGCGCGCGCCGCGTTCCCCCGCCCAGGCGGCGGCCGCGGCGACAATCCGCTGGCCGAGGCCACGGCGACGGAATTCCGGGCGCACCGACAGGTCGAACAGCCCGGCCAGGGGACCATCGGCGGTGACGAAGGCGCAGGCGGCGGGCACACCATCCTCGTGCAGAAGCAGCCAGGAAGCGGGCACGGCCAGCAGATCCGCCTGCTGCAGCTTTTCCGCTCGGCGGGTGGGGGATTGGTGTTCCGCCGTCGCGAGCACCGCCATCCAGCGATCCTCGGGCCCGGCCAGGACCTCCACCGCCGGGTCAAGCCGGGCAAGACCGGCGACGGGGCCGCAGATCACCTGGCTTTCGTCGTGCCGGCGATAGCCGCGCTCTTGCAGCATCGGCGCCAGCCCGGCGGGATCGCAGGGGGTGGAGCGGAAGCGGCAGACCTGGCCCATGCGGCGGTAGAAGGCCTCGATGCGGTCGATGCGCTCGGCCAGATGGGGGTCGGGACGCGGGTCCAGCCCGCAGGCGGCGTTCGCCCGGCCCGTCCCGCCGAGGAAGCGGCGCACGACGAAGGGGCCGTCAAAGATCAGGCGCGGCGCCGGCACGGCGGTCAGCGTCGCGTGCTCGATGGCGATGATCTCGGGGCGCGTCTCCTGGGGCATCGGCCTCATGCCTCCGCGGCGAGGGTGGCCATGGCGTCGCGGTAGGTCGCTTCGAACAGCGCATCGAGGGACGGGTTCACCCCTTTGAGGCCGCCCGCGACGCGCCCGGCCCAGCCGACATACTCGACGCGGCGGGCATGGTCCCAATTCGCCGGCGGGCTGGCCGCGATGGCGCGGAGGTTGGAGATCTTGTCGGCCAGTTTCAGCATCTTCGCCGGGTCGGATTTCTTCGCCGCCAGCTTCACCTGCAACGCCTTGCGCTGTTCCTTCGGCAGGGATTTGTCATCCGTCGCCTCCGCCACGATGCCGGCGATGGCGGCGCCGAATTCGGCCACCAGGCGATCATGGGTGATCGGGTCCGGGTCCTGGTCGCTATCCTCCACCGTGTCATGCAGCAGCCCCGCGAGGATGGCGTCTTCCGGTGCGCCGTGTTCGGCGAGGATGCGGGCGACATCCAGCACATGGTTCACATAGGGCTCAGCCGAGGCGCCCTTGCGGCGGTGGGTGGCGTGGACGCGGGCGGCGAAGACGGCGGCGCGCAACAGGCGGGCTTCGGGGGTGAGGGTGGTCATCTCGTGCGGTGGCTCCTTCGGTTCTACTGTGCGGGAGGGGACGTGGCGCGGCCAGGGGGTGCGCCTTTGGAGAGGGAGGACAGTCGGATGCGAGCCTTGCCCCGTGGCCGCCCTGCCGGCGCGGCCCGGATGCGGCGTGGCGTGCTGCTGGCGATGCTGGTGGCCGGCGCCGCCACCACTCCCCTGGGCCCCGCCCCCGCCAGTGCCGAAACCAGGGAGCTTGCCGCGGCGATCGAGGACCGGCTGCGCTTCGCCCTCGCGGTGCTCTGCCCGCGCTGTGACAACGATATCGAGGCCGAGGGCGTCAATCGGCCGATGCGCCGCGCCATGGTCGCCGGCAACGCGCTGGCGGATGCGCGGGAGGGGCTGGAGGAGGCGGTGCGGCAGGGCGACCCACGCCATGGCGCCGCCCTGGCGCCGGTGCGGCGCGCGCTGCAGGCGCTGGAAAGCGTCGATGAGGATGGGGCTGCGCGTGAGGCGCGGCGCGCGCTGCGGATGGTGGAAGCGCTGCGTCGCTGAGGGGGTCGCTGAGGGGGCGCCGGTCTCCGGCACCCCCTGTCCCGCCTCAGGTGTTCATCGCGTCGAAGAAGTCCTGGTTCGTCTTGCTGTACTTCAGCTTGTCGAGCAGGAATTCCATCGCGTCCTGGGTGCCCATCGGGTTCAGGATGCGACGCAGGACCCACATCTTCGACAGCGTGCCGCGATCGACCAGCAATTCTTCCTTGCGGGTGCCGGACTTGGTGATGTCGATGGCGGGGAAGGTGCGCTTGTC
>CANJXD010000480.1 GCA_947478535.1 Acetobacteraceae bacterium | reverse complement strand
TACCGCGCGAGGATGAGCTCGCGCATATAGGGCACGCTGCCGATGGCGCCGTTGGTGACGCCGGGACGACGGAACACGGTGGGGCTGCTCCCGTAATTATTCGAGGGTGATGCCGGCGGCCTGCACGATCGGGCGCCACAGCGCGACTTCGGCTTCCATCTTGCGCGTCAGCTCGGCGGGACCGCCGGTGAGTGTGGCGGCGCCGGCGTTGACGAGCATCGCGCGCGTTTCGTCCTTGGCGATGAAGCTGCGCGCGGCCTCATTCAGGCGCTGCACGATCTCCGCCGGCAGGCGCGCCGGGCCGAGGACAGCGACCCAGCCCGTCGCCTCGAAATCCGCGACGCCCTGCGCCGCGATGGGCTGGATGTCCGGCAGCAGCGGCAGCGGGCCGCGGGAGGTGATGCCGATGGCGCGCAGCGTGCCGGCCTGGATGTGCGGCACATAGGTGGTGACGAGGTCGAAGGCCATGTCCACGGCACCGCCAAGCAGGTCCGCCGTCAGCGGCGCGGACCCGCGATAGGGCACATGGGTGTAGCTCGCACCGGTGCGATGCTGGAACAGGGCGGAGGCGAGGTGCGCCGCCGCGCCATTGCCGGGCACGCCGCAATTCAGCTTGCCGGGATTGGCGCGGGCATGGGCGATGAGTTCCTGCACCGTGCGGAAGGGCGCATCGCGCCGCACCACGATCACCGCGGGCAGATCCGCGAGCAGCCCGATCGGCGCCAGGTCCGTCAGCGGATTGTAGGGCATGGAGCGATACAGCAGCGTGTTGTTGGTGATCGGGCCATTCGTCGTCACCAGCAGCGTATGGCCATCCGGCGCGGCGCGGGCGACGGATTGGGTGCCGATATTGCCGGTGGCGCCGGAGCGGTTCTCCACCACGAAGGATTGGCCGAAGACCTCCCCATAGTGGCGGGCGAGGCCGCGGGCGAGGATGTCCGTGATGCCGCCGGGCGGCCAGGGCACGACGACGGTGACGGGGCGGGCCGGCCAGGCCTGGGCGTCGGCCCGGCGCGTGGTGAGGGCGGCGGCGCCGAGGGCCAGGGCGCCGAGCGTGCGGCGGGTGAAGCCGGACATGTGTTTCTCTCCCTTGATCGAATTTGGCCGCGAGACTGCCGTGGTTCCGGCGCGGGACGCCAACGCTAGCACAGCCTGTTCCGCCATGCGGAAACGGGCGTTGGTTCAGTCGCGAAAATACAGCCGCATCGGCGTATCGCCGCCGATCTGCGCGCGCAGCAGCGGGTCCGGCACCCAGTCATGGAAGGCGGCGATGGTGTCGGCGTAGGTGACGCGATCCTCGAAGGCGGCGAAGGGCCAGTCGCTGGCGAACATCAGGCGTTCCCCGCCGGCGACGCGGATCAGCGCATGGGCATATTCCCGCGCCGCCTCCTTCGAGGCCATGCGGAAGCCGCCCGATAGCTTGGCCCAGGTGCGGCCCCGCTCGATGGAGGCGAGCACGGCCTTGAAGCCCGGGCAGTTCACGCCGGCCACGGGGTCCGGCTTGCCGAGGTGGTCGATCACCAGCTTCACGCCGGCATTCTCCATCGCGGCGATGGTCGGCGGCAGGCGCGGGCTGTTGTCCAGCACCTGCACATGCCAGTCGAGATCGGCGACGCGGCGCAGCAGCAGGCGATACTCCGGCGTGGTGAAATCCGGGATGGTCGCGCTGCGGCTGAGCACGAAGCGGATGCCGACGACGCCTTCCGCCTTCATCCGTTCAAGCGTGAACAGGTCCATATCCGGCGTGGCGTTGATCGTCGTGCGCAGGCGCGGGTATTTGCGGCAGGCGCGGATGGCGTAGTCGTTATAGGCGCCGTTGAGGCTGGCGGCGGCGATGACGCCGAAGCCGACGCCATGGGCATCCATCGTCGCGATGAAATCCTCCGCGGTCGCATCGCCGGCGGGGTGGTGCCAGGCGGTGGCGGTCAGCGGCATGTCCTGGGTGTAGAGGTGGAAATGCGTGTCCACCAACGGCGCATCGGGGAAGGGCATGGTCACTCCTTGGGGATGCCGGCCTGGGTAGCGACGGCCTGCCACAGTGGAACCTCGCGGCGCATGCGCTCGGCCAGCGCCTCGGGGCCGGTCATCAGGGTCTCGGCGCCGAGTTCGGTCATGCGGTCCGCCAGCGGCGAATTCGTGCGCAGCGGCGCGAGGGACTGCATGAGCTGGGCGACCTGCGCGCGCGGAAAGCCGCGCGGGGCGAACAGGCCGAACCACAGCGAGACGCCTTCATAGCCGGGGATCACCTCCGCCAGCATCGGCACCTCCGGCAGCAGCGCGCCACGGCGCGGCGCGGCATTGGCCAGGGCGCGCAGGCGGCCGCTGCGCAGATGCGGCAGGACCTCCAGCGGGCTCACGAACTGCGCATCCGTCACGCCGCCCAGCAGCGCCGTGCTGGCGGGGGCGGAGCCGCGGAAGGGCACGTGCAGCAGGTCCACCTGGCCGCGCGCGCGCAGCAATTCGCCGGCGAAATGCACGGTGGTGCCGGTGCCGGAGGTGGCGAAGCTGATGGTGCCGGGCCTGGCGCGCGCCTCGGCGAGGAAGGCGGCGAGATCGGCAAACCGGCTATCGCCGCGCACGACCAGCAGGATGGGGGTTTCCGCGGTCTGGGTGATCGGTTCGAGATCGACCAGCGGGTCAAAGCCGGGGTCCCGCTGCAAGGCGGGCAGGATGGCGACGGCCGAGGTGCTGTGCAGCAGCGTGTGGCCATCATTCGCCTGGACGACGGCACGGATGCCGAGGGCACCACCGGCGCCGGCGCGGTTGTCGACGATCCAGGACTGGCCGGTCTGGCGTTGCAGAGGTTCCGCCATCATGCGGGCCGGGATATCCGCCGTGCCGCCGGGGGCGAAGGGGACCAGGATACGAACGGTCCGCTGCGGCCAGGGGGCCTGAGCATGCGCCCGCAGAGCCGGCATGACGAGGGTGGAGGCGAGCAGGGCGCGGCGGCCCAGGCGTGATCGCGCCGACATGCGGCTTCCTCCCGTATTCATTCTGTCCGCATGGGTACGCCGGCGCGGCGCCGCACTCCAGCTTGACGGGCGACGGTTCCGCCATGCGGAATGCCGGCGGGTTGCGCTCCGCGATCGGCACGGGCTGGGGGATGATCGGGGCAAGGGGAGAACCGGGCGCATGAAGGTCATCGAGATCAGGGGCAAGGGCGGGCCGGAGGTGATGGCGGTGGCGGAGCGGCCGGTGCCCGTCTGCGGGCAGGGCCAGGTGCTCGTGCGCGTGGCGGCGGCGGGGGTGAACCGGCCGGATGTGCAGCAGCGCAAGGGCCTTTATCCGCCGCCGCCAGGGGTGACGGATATCCCGGGCCTCGATGTCGCGGGCATCGTCGAGAGCGTGGGGCCGGATGTGGCATCGCCGCGCGTGGGGGACGCCGTCTGCGCGCTGGTGGCCGGCGGTGGCTATGCCGAATTCTGCCTGGTGCCGGCACCGCAATGCATGCCCATCCCGCGCGGGTTGAGCTTCGCGGAGGCGGCGACGCTGCCGGAATCCTTCTTCACGGCATGGAACAACGTGTTCTGGCTCGGCCGGCTGGCGGAAGGCGAGACGCTGCTGATCCAGGGGGGGACAAGTGGCGTCGGCCTGGCCGCGATGCAGATGGCGCGGCACCTCCGCGACGCGACGGTGATCACGACCAGTAGCTCCGCCGAGAAGCAGGCGCTGTGCCGCGCGATGGGGGCGGCGCATGTCGTGGATTATCGGGACGCCGATTGGGCCGAACAGGTGCGCGCCGTGGCGGCGCCGCGTGGGGTGGATGTGATCCTGGACTCGCAGGGCGGGGACTACACCCCGCTGGAACTGGGGCTGCTCGCGGTGGATGGGCGGCTGGTGCTGATCACCAGCCATCGCGCGCCGACCGCCACCATCAGCACGCGCGAGATCTACATCCGGCGGCTAACGCTGACGGGGTCCACCCTGCGGTCCCGCCCGCCGGCCTATAAGGGCCGCATGGCGCGGGAGATCGTGGAGCAGGTGTGGCCGCTGATCGAGGCGGGACGCATCCGCACGCATCTCTGCGGTGTGCATCCGCTGGAGGAAGCAGGGCGAGCGCAGGCCGTTCTGGATGCGAATGAACAGATCGGCAAGCTCGTGCTGACGGTGAACGACCTGGCGCTGACGGTCTCTTCCCCGCGATGAACCGCACGCCGCCCGTGCAATCCGTGCTGCGCGCGCTGGCGCTGCTGCGGGAGCTGAACCGGCAGCGCACGACGACGGTGGAACAGCTGCACCGGGCGACGGCGCTGCCGAAGCCCACCATCATGCGCCTGCTCGGCACGCTGGCGGCGGATGGGCTGGTGGCAAAGGGGGAACGCGGCATCGGCTATCGCGTGACCTCCGCCGTCACGGCGCTGAGCGCGGGGTTTCATGGCGGGCCGCTGGTGGCGGAAGCGGGCAAGCCCTGGGCGGAGGAACTGACGCGCCGGCTGTCCTGGCCGGCGGCGATCGCCGTCGCGGATGAAGGGCGCGTCGTCATCAGTCTCAGTACGATGGCGGATAGTTCGATCTCGCCCTTCCATGCCGCGATCGGGGTGCGGTTCAGCATGGTGACGCGGGCGCTGGGGCGCGCCTACCTCGCCTTCTGCCCGGAGCCGGAGCGGCGGATCCT
>CANJXD010000479.1 GCA_947478535.1 Acetobacteraceae bacterium | reverse complement strand
TCAGATCCATAGCCAACACCCCAGATTCTCCAGCGCAAAGGCCGGATGATCGCATGACCCTGGGTGGAAACTTTTGGACGCTGTTTACCCAGGGAATCTGGAAAGATTTGCACGCTGTTTTGCACTGTTCCACACGCTGATCGCGCAAAATTACCATTTCGGCTTGCAGAACGGCCTGATGGCGCTGCTGTCCGGCATCGACATCGCCGTCCATGATGCACTCGGCAAGGAACTCGGCCTGCCCGTGCACGCGCTCATCGGCGGCCGCGCGCGCGAGGAGGTGCTGTGCTACGCCTCCGGCGGCTACTTCACCGCCGATCCAGCGCGCGGGCTCGACGCCCAGCTTCCCCGCTTCACCGGCTTCCCCGCATGCAAGATCAAGATCGGCCGCGGTGCGGCCGACGACGCGGCGCGCGTGCGGCTGGTGCGCGATGCGCATGGCGCGGCGATGCGGATCTTCGTGGACGCGAACGGCAACTACACGCTGGACCAGGTGCTGGCCTCCATGCGCGCGCTGGAGGGACTGGATGTCGGCTGGTTCGAGGAGCCGCTCGCACCGGCCGAGGAGGAAGGCTACCGCCTGCTGCACGCCCGCGCGACCATCCCGGTCGCGACCGGCGAGGCGCTCTACACCGCCTTCGCCTTTGACCGCCTGCTCGCGCCGCGCGCGCTGGACGTGGCGCAGCCCGACCTCGCGCTGGTCGGCGGGCTGAGCCAGGGGCGGCTCATCTCCCAGCTCTGCACGCTGCGCCATGTGCGACTCTCGCCGCATGTCTGGGGCAGCGGGCTTGGACTGGCGGCGGCCGTGCACCTCGTTGCCGCGCACCCCGCCTATCCCGCCACGACCAACGAACCGGACCCACCCTGGGTCGAGTACGACGTCGCCGACAACCCGCTGCGCGACGAGATCCTGCTCGCGCCACTGCGCCCCGTGCAGGGTCGCATCGCCGTGCCGAACACGCCGGGCCTCGGTGTGGAGCCGGACCGCGCGGCACTCGCGCGTTTCCGCCCGCGGTGAGCAACGCCGCCGCCCTGTTGCGGGCAGACCGGCTCTCGGTCGCGTTCCCGGCGGGGAAGGGTTGGCTGCGCGCGGTGGAGGAGGTTTCCTTCACGCTCGCGGAGGGCGAGACGCTGGCGCTGGTCGGTGAAAGCGGCAGCGGCAAATCGGTCACCGCGATGGCTGTGGCAAGGCTGCATGGGCCGGAGGCGCGGGTCAGCGGCCAGCTCGGCTGGACCACGCGTGACGGCGAAGCACTCGACCTCGCAACGCTGCAGGGAGAAGCGCTGCGGCGCCTGCGCGGGCGCGACATCGCGGTGGTGTTCCAGGACCCGGGCAGCGCGCTCGACCCGATCTTTCGCGTCGGCGACCAGATCGGCGAGACGCTGCGCCACCTGCGCGGCGTCGGACGGCGGGAGGCGGCGGAAGGTGCCGTCGCGCTGCTCGAACGCGTCGGCATCCCGGATCCCCGGCGTCGCGCCAGCGAGTATCCCCACCAGCTTTCCGGCGGCATGCGGCAGCGCGCCGTCATCGCGCTCGCGCTCGCCGGGCAGCCGCGCCTGCTGGTGGCGGACGAACCGACGACCGCACTCGACGTCACGATCCAGGCGCAGATCGTGGAACTGCTGCAGGACCTGCAGGCGCGCGAAGGGATGGCGATGATCTTCGTCAGCCACGACCTTGGCCTTGTCGCCGGCCTCGCGCATCGCATCTGCGTTCTCTATGCCGGGCAGGTGGTGGAGGAAGGGCCAGCTGCCGAGGTGCTTGCGGCACCGCGCCATCCCTATACCCGCGCGCTGCTCGACTGCGTGCCGGAGATCGACGGCGAGGCGGCGCCACCGCGCGGCATTCCAGGCCGGATGCCCAGCCCGCTCGACTTGCCGCCGCATTGCCGCTTCACCGATCGCTGCGCCCTGGCGGAAGACGCCTGTCGCGCCGCGCCCGTGCCGCTCATCGCGGTGGCGCCGGAGCGGACGAGCCGCTGCCTGCGCTGGGCGGAGGTCGCATGAGGCCGCTGGTCGAAGCCAAGGGCCTGACCATGGAGTTCGGCGGGCCGAGCTTCTTCGCGCCGCGCCGCCGGCCGGTGCGCGCCGTGGCGGGGGTGAACCTGACCATCGCGCGCGGCGAGGCGCTCGGCCTCGTCGGTGAAAGCGGCAGCGGCAAATCCACCATCGGCCGGCTGCTGCTGCGCCTGCTGCGCCCGACCGCTGGTGACGTGCACTTCGATGGTGCGGACATCACCACGCTGGATCGTGGCGCGTTGCGGCCGCTGCGGCGGCGCATGCAGATGGTGTTCCAGGACCCCTTTGGCAGCCTGAACCCGCGCATGGCGGTCGGCGCCGCGATCGCCGACGGCATGCTGCTGCACCGCATCGCCCGGCGTGAGGAGGCGCCAGCGCGCGTCGCGGCGCTGCTGGCACGCGTTGGCCTGCCGCCCGAAGCCGCCGCGCGCCCGCCCCGCGCGCTCTCGGGCGGGCAGAGGCAGCGCGTTGCCATCGCCCGGGCGCTCGCGGTGGAGCCGGATTTCCTCGTGGCGGACGAGCCGGTCTCGGCACTCGACGTTTCCGTCGGCGCGGAGATCCTGGCGCTGCTGCGCGAGTTGCGCGCGGAACGCGGACTCGCGCTGCTGTTCGTGTCGCACGACCTCGGCGCGGTGCGCGCGCTGTGCGACCGCGTCGCGGTGCTCTATCTCGGGCGGGTGATGGAAGAAGCGCCGGCGGAGGCGCTGTTCCGCGATCCGCGCCATCCTTATACGCGCGCGCTGCTTTCGGCCTCACCCAGCCGGCCAGGCCGCCCGCGCGGCCCGCGGATCGTGCTGTCGGGCGAAATCCCGAGCCCGGCGGCGCCGCCCTCGGGCTGCGTGTTCCGCACACGCTGCCCGCACGCGCTGCCCGCCTGTGTGGAGCAGGTGCCCGCGCTGCGCGAACTTGCCCCCGGCCGCCGCGCGGCCTGCATCCGTGACGATCTGGTGCTGCCATGACCGAACGGCTTCTCGTCATCGGCGGGGGCGGTTTCGTGGGCAGCCGGGCGCTGCGCGCGGCCGTCGCGCAGGGCATTGCCTGCGCGAGCTTCGGACCGGCGGGGCGCGACCTGGCCGCGGACCTCGCGATCGAGCGCTTTCAGGGCGAGGCCGAGGAGAGCGGCGCGCTGGCCGCCGCGCTGGCAGGCTTTCGGCCTGATGCCGTGATCTGGGCGGCCGGCTACAACCCCACGGGCGATGGGCTGGCGCGCACGGCCGAAACCGATGTCGCGCGGGCCGTTGCGGTGAACGCCGGCGCCTTCGCCGCCGCCCTCGCGGCCTGCGCCGCCAGCGGCGTGGCGCGCGTGGTGCAATGCGGATCGAGCGTCGTGTTCGGCCCAGCGTCGGACTACAGCGTGATCCGCGTGGACGAGGCTGCCGTGCCCTTGCCGCGCACCGCCTACGGGCTGACCAAGCTGATGGCGGAGCAGGCGGGGCAATGGGCGGTGGATGCGCTCGGCCTCGATGTCGTGACGCTGCGCCTGCCCTTGGTGTTCGGGCCCGGCCGCTGGTACGCGGGCGCGGCAGGTGCCTATGCACGCATGCTGCGGGCGACGGTGGATGGCACCGAGCTGCGGGAGCACGTCTCGCCCGTCGCCTTCGACGTCGTGCACGGCGATGATGCGGCGGCGGCGCTGCTGATGCTCGCGGCACAGCGCGGCCCGCCGCGCGTGCTGAATATGGCCGGGCTGACGACGAGCCTGCCGGGCATCGCCGCGGCGCTTTCGCCCAAGGTGCGGGCCGTGGTCGTCGCGGCGCCCGCCGCCTTCCCGCTGGTGGATGACGGTGCACTACGCGCGCTGGGCTGGGCACCGCGACGCGGCCTGGCCGACATCCTGGACGACACGCTCGCCGAGATGAGGCGGCCCGATGACCGCAGGGCCGAAGGGCCCGAAGGTCTGAATCGGCCCGCATGAACGAAAGGAGAGGCGCATGAGCCACGAGGCAAGGCTGGGGGCGACGGAACAGCATGGGCCGAACATGCGGACCTCGACCGACTACGTGATCGCCCACCGCATCGCGCAACGCCTGGCGGAGGCGGTGGGGCCGGAGGCGGTGGTGCTGCCGCCCCTGCCCTACGGCCTGTCGCGCCACCACATGGGCTTCCCCGGCACCATCACGCTGTCCGAGGAAACGTTCCTCGGTTGTTGCCTGGATGTCGCGCGCAGCATGAAGGCGCATGGCGTCACGCACCTGCTGTTGGTGAATGGCCACAACGGCAACACCACGGCGCTTGCGGTTGCAGCCTCCCGCATTCTGTACGAGGTCGGGATACAGGCAGCGGTCGGCTTCTACTTCCAGCAGGCTGCCGACCGCGTGAAGGCACATGGCAAGACGCCGCGCTTCGGCCATGCCTGCGAGGTCGAGGTCTCCGTCGCGCTCGCCATCGCGCCGGAACTGGTGCGGCGTGACGCGCTGGCGCCGGGCGAGATGATCGCGATGGACCTGCCGCTCGGCACCAACGAGCAGCCCTTCTTCCTGCAGGTACCGATCCCTTTCCACGAGCAGACGCGCAACGGCGTCTTCGGCGATGCGCGCCTCGCCACGCCGGAGGCCGGCGAGGACATCGTCGCCACCGCCGTCGCGCGCACCGTCACCTTCATCC
>CANJXD010000478.1 GCA_947478535.1 Acetobacteraceae bacterium | reverse complement strand
ACCCCATCCCTGCTGCCCTGGGCGCCGGAATTGGCGTCCGGTGACGCGGCGCCAACGCCGCCGGCCCGCCGCGCGCCCGGCTTCGCCGCGGCCAGCTGGCTCGCCCTGCGGCTGGCCTGGCGGCAGTTGCGCAGCGAGAAGGCCCGCCTTGCCTCCGCCATCGCCGGCGTGATGTTCGCCTGCGTGCTGGTCTTCATGCAGCTCGGCTTCCGCTCCGCCCTGTTCGACAGTGCCACGGCGCTGATCGGGGCGATGCGGGGCGACCTGTTCCTGATGCATCCCCTGACCTCCGCGAGCTTCCGCCCGGAGCCGCTGCCGCGCGGGCGCGCCTTCCAGGCGCTGGCGCTGCCGGAGGTGGAGCGCGCCGTGCCCGTCTATCTCGCGCAGACGACCTGGCGGAACCCGGAGGATGGGACGCGGCGCGCCATCCAGCTCATCGGTGTCGATACCGATGCGGGGGTGCTGGATTTCCCGGGCCTCGCGCCGCTGGTGGAACGGCTGAAGCGGGCCGACAGCATCGCCTTCGATGTCCGCTCCCGCCCCGAATTCGGCAATATCGGTCGGCTGCTGGCCGAACGCGGGCCCTTCGCCGTGCAACTCGGCAATCGGGAGGTGGAGGTGGTCGGGCTGGTGGAAATCGGGCCGAGCTTCGGCGCCGATGGGAACGTCGTGCTGTCGGATGTGAATTTCCGGCGCGTGGTGAAGGAACGCCTAGTCTCGACCATCGATCTGGTGGCGATCAAGCTCCGCCCGGGCAGCGACATCGCGGCGGTGCAGCGGCAACTGCGGCAGATCATGCCGCCGGATGCGATGGTGCTGACGCAGGCCGAACTCAACGCGCATGAGCGGCGATACTGGGAGGAAGCGACGCCGATCGGCTTCATCTTCGCCTTCGGCAGCCTGATGGGCCTCGTGGTCGGGATGGTGATCGTCTACCAGATCCTGTTCAGCGACATCGCCGGCCATCTGAAGGAATACGCGACGCTGAAGGCGATGGGCTATTCGAATGTCTACCTCGGCCGCGTCGTGCTCGGGGCGGCGCTGATCCTCGCCATCGGAGGGTTCATTCCGGGCCTCGTGCTCTCCACCTTCCTCTATGACCTCGTCGGCAGCACCACCTTCCTGCCGCTGGCGATGGATGTGGAGCGCGCCATCAGCGTCTTCGCGATGATCTTCACCATGTGCGCGGTGGCTGGCCTGCTGGCGATGCGCAAGCTGCGCGACGCGAACCCGGCGGACATGTTTTGACCGAGCGTCCCGTCCTCCTCAGCGGCCTGACCTACGCCTATGGCGAAGGCGAATTGCGCCGCCCCGTGCTGCGGGATGTCGATCTTTCCGTCGCGCCCGGGGAGATCGTGCTGCTCACCGGCCCTTCCGGCAGTGGCAAGACCACGCTGCTGACGCTGATCGGCGCGCTGCGCGCAATGCAGGACGGGTCCTGCCGCGTGCTGGGCCAGGAGATGCGGGGTGCGGATGAGGCGACCCGCGTCAGGCTGCGCCGACGCATCGGCTTCATCTTCCAGAACCACAACCTGCTGGGCTTCCTGACGGCGCGGCAGAATGTGGCGATGGCGCTGGAGCAGGATGGCGCGATGGGGGAGGCCGCGCGGCTGGCCCGCGCCGCCGAACTGCTCGGCGCCGTCGGGCTCTCGGACCACACGGACAAGCTGCCCTCCCAGCTTTCCGGTGGGCAGCGCCAGCGGGTTTCGGTGGCCCGCGCCCTGGCCGCGGCGCCCGGCCTGGTGCTGGCGGATGAACCCACCGCGGCTCTCGACCGCGCCAGCGGGCATGAGGTGGTGCAACTGCTGCGGACCCTGGCGAAATCCCGCGGTGTGCCGATCCTGCTGGTGACGCATGATCCGCGCATCCTCGACATCGCCGACCGCATCGTCAGCATGGAGGATGGTCGCATCGTCGATGCGGCGGAGAAGGCGCCGTGATCCCGGATTGACTCCCTGAGCCCCGGGGCGTGACCATCCCTCCACTACCAACAGGGAGAATCACGATGTCTTGGGCACGAGGCCTCGCGGCCGCGATGGTCGCTGCATGTGCGTCCTTCATCACCCCCGCCGAGGCGGGGCCGACGCTGGATGCCATCCGCGCGCGCGGGCAATTGGTGTGCGGCATCCATACCGGCGTCGCCGGCTTCGCGCTGCCGGACAGCCGTGGCACCTGGCAGGGCATGGATGCCGATCTCTGCCGGGGCCTGGCGGTCGCCATCTTCAATGACGCATCGAAGGTGCGCTTCATGCCGATGTCGTCCTCCACGCGCTTCACGGCGCTGGGCTCGGGCGAGATCGACGTGCTGTTCCGTACCTCGACGCAGACGATGCTGCGCGACACCACGCTCGGCCTGCGCCACGCCGTGACGTATTTCTATGACGGCCACGGCTTCATGGTGCGTGCCAATCTCGGCGTCTCGAAGGTCGCCGACCTCCGCGATGCGACGATCTGCCTGATCCAGGGCACGACGAATGAGCAGGTGACGGCGGATTACTTCCGCAGCATCAACGTGCCCTTCCGCCCGGTGGTCTTCGAACGCACGGACCAGGCCTCGGATGCGCTGCAGAATGGCCGCTGCGACGCCTTCGGCACCGATGCGTCCCAGCTCGCCGGGGTGCGCTCCTCCATGCCGCGGCCGGCGGATTGGACCATCCTGTCGGAGCGCTTCAGCAAGGAGCCCTATGGCGCCTATCTCCGCCGCGGCGATGAGGAATGGTTCGACCTCGTGCGCTGGTACACCTACGCCGTGATCGAGGCGGAGGAACAGGGCGTGACGCAGGCGAATGCGGAACAGATGCGCCGCACCAGCGTCAACCCGAACACGCGGCGCCTGCTGGGCGTGACGCCGGAACTCGGCCAGTCGCTCAAGCTCGATCCGCTCTGGGCCTATAATGTCGTGCGCGCGCTCGGCAATTACGGGGAGCTGTATGATCGGCATTTCGGCCCGCAGACCCCGGTGAACCTGCCGCGGGGTCCGAACAACCTGTGGACCAATGGCGGGCTGGTCTACGCCCTGCCGCTGCGCTGAGGGCGGTTGGCTGAGGGTGGATGGCGGCGGGGTCAGATCCCGCCGCCATCCACCACGAAATACTGCGCCGTCACCATCCGGCTGTCCTCCGCCGCCAGCCACAGCACCATGCGCGCCAAGTCCGGCGGCATCACCTTCGCCTTCAGGCACTGCTTCGCGAGGTGCCGCTCCACCGCCTCGGGCGTCGCCCACAGTGTTTCCTGGCGTTCGGTGAAAACCCAGCCGGGGACGACTTCGTTGACCCGGATGCCATCCCCGCCGAGGTCCCGCGCCAGGCCGCGCGTCAGGCCCCGCACGGCGGATTTGGCGGCGGTATAGGCGGGCATGCCGCCCTGGGCGCCCATCCAGCTCACGCTGCCCATGTTGATGATGGACCCGGCCTTCGCCGCGCGCATCCCCGGCGCCACGGCCTGGGCGCAGAAGAACATGTGGCGCAGATTGGTCGCCATGCGTTCGTCCCAGTAGTCGGGCTCCACCGTTTCCAGCCCGTGGCGGTCATCCCGCGCGGCGTTGTTCACCAGCACGGCAACGGCGCCGAGTTGCTCCGCCGCCGTGGCGCAAGCCAGCCGCAGGGCAGCGATGTCGCGCAGGTCGCAGGGCAGGAACAGCGCGCCGGTCTGCTCCGCCACCTGCCGGCCGTGCACGTCATCGAAATCGAGGAAGGCGACGCGGCTGCCCTGTGCGGCAAACGCGCGGACAATCTCCGCCCCGATGCCGGAGGCGCCGCCCGTCACCAGCACGACCTTGCCGGCAAGGGACGGGTATTGGGCGAAATGGCTGTCCGCCATGGCAGGTGCTCCTGCGGGCTATTGCTGCTCGCGCGGCAATACGGGCTGCGGGTCGAGCCAGACCTGGTACCAGGACAGGCTGAAATGCAGATGCGGCCCGGTGACGCGCCCGGTGGCGCCCATCTCCGCGATGCGCTCGCCGCGCGCCACCACCTGCCCGGGCTGCGCGATGCGGCGGGACAGATGGGCGTAGAGCGTGTTCACGCCATGCCCGTGGTCCAGCACCAGCAGGTTGCCGAAGAAGAAATGCTCCTCCGACAGGGTGACGCGACCCCCCAGCATGGCGCTGATCGGCGTGCCGACGGGGCCGGCGATGTCGAGCCCGTAATGCGGCTGGCGCGGCTGGCCGTTCAGCACGCGCTGACTGCCGAAGATGCCGCTGATGCGCCCGCGTGCGGGCCAGGCGGGGGTCTCCGCGAACTCCGTGAGCGTGCTGTCCGTGGCGCGGGCGGCGACCAGCTTTTCCCGTTCCGCCGTGATGCGCCGCAGTGCCGCCTCATCGGGCGTGACCTGGGCGGGCGGCAGGCCGCTGATGGCCTGCACATCCCATTGCCGGCGGGCGACGGCGATGGCGCGGCGTTCCGCACGGCCGTCGGGGTGGGTGATCTGCAAGGTGGCGCCCGGCCCCTGGTCCCGCCCGAAGCCGAAGGCGAATCGTCCTGCGTTGCTGACGCGCACGGCCCGGCCATCGAGGGCGAGGCGCGTGCCGGGGGCGGCATCGCCCACCAGCAGGGCGCCCTGGCGGGCCTCCGCTTGCCAGGTCACCGCCTGGGCTGTTCGCGCAAGCAGCAGGGCAGGGGCGGCGAGGATCAGGCGGCGCTT
>CANJXD010000477.1 GCA_947478535.1 Acetobacteraceae bacterium | reverse complement strand
GCGCCGCCGGCTCCAGCGGCATCACCGGGTCCCGCGGCACGCCGGCGGGCCCGCCCAGCAGGTTCAGCGCGGCCTTCAGCGAGGCCGGCCAGGTGCCGGTGCCCATCAGCGCCTGGTAGATCACCGTCAGCTTCCAGTGCAGGTCGCGATAGGTGGCATCCCCCGGCCCCTGCCCCACCGCGATCAGCCGCCCGGCATCCTTCCCCAGCAGTTCCGGCCCCGTCGCGATGAAGCCACGCGCGCCGAGCGCGGCGCAGGGCAGGATGAAATGCGAAGGCCCGGTCATGACGCTGATGCGGTCGCCGTAGCGATGCAGCAGATGCGTATGGTGGAAGAAATCGCGATGCGATTCCTTGATGCCGATGATCGGCGCGGCATCGCAGATGGCGCCGATATCATCGACCGACAGCTCGATCCCGCTGCGGCGCGGCGTGTTGTAGGCGATGATGGGCAGGTCCACCGCCTTCGCCAGCGCCTCATACCGCCGCAGCAATTCGGTGCGCGTCGCCTTCAGCACATAGGGCTGCGGCATCACCAGCACGCCGGCGGCGCCCGATTCCTGCGCGGCGCGGGCATAGGCGATGGTCTGCGCGGAACCCGGCGCGCTGGCCCCCATGATGATGGGAATGCGGCTGCCGACTTCCTCCACCGCGATGCGGGTCAGGCGTTTGCGTTCCTCGATGCCGAGCGTCCAACTCTCCCCGTTGTCTCCGGCGATGCAGATGCCGCTGGCGCCAATGGCGAGCAGGCGGCGCGCCACTTCGCGAAAGGCGTCCTCCATGATCTCCCCATCCGGGGTGAAGGGGGTGACGATGGCGGGCACGAAGCCGTGCAATGAGGCGCGGTCGAGGCTCATGGCGAAATCCCTCCGGGACGGCGATCAAGGCCGCAGTTGTTTTTCATAGGATCACATGTTTTATCTATCAACAAGAACCGGAGTGCGCCCGCATGCCCGCCACACCCGCATCCAGCCTGCTGCACCGTGACCTCAAGCGCGTGCCGGAAACGGTGGTGCGGGGCGAAGGCGCCTGGCTGTATGATGCGAAGGGGCGAGACTATCTCGATGCCTCCGGAGGTGCCGCGGTGTCCTGCCTCGGGCACGGCAATCCGCATGTGGCGGCGGCGATCCGCGCGCAACTGGACCGCGTGGCCTATGCGCATACCTCCTTCTTCACCAATGAACCGGCGGAAGAGCTGGCGCGCCGCCTTATGGCGATGGCGCCGCCCGGCTTCGGCGCGGGCCTCGCCACCTTCCTCGGCAGCGGATCGGAGGCGGTGGAGGCGGCGCTGAAGCTCGCGCGGCAATACCATGTGGAACGCGGCCAGCCCGGCCGCACGCGGCTCATCTCCCGCCGCATGAGCTATCACGGCAACACGCTCGGCGCGCTGGCCGTTGGCGGCCATGCCGGGCGGCGGGCGATGTACCAGCCGATGCTGGCCGAGACCTCCCAGGTCGAGCCCTGCTTCGCCTATCGCGGGCAGGCGGAAGGCGAGGGCGCGGAAGAATTCGGGCGGCGCGTGGCGGATACGCTGGACGCCGAGATCCTGCGCCTCGGCGCGGGCAGCGTCGCGGCCTTCATCGCGGAGCCGGTGGTGGGCGCCACCCTCGGCAGCGCGCCTGCCGCGCCCGGCTATTTCCGCCGCATCCGGGAGATCTGCGATCGCCACGGCGTGCTGTTCATCGCCGATGAGGTGATGTGCGGCATGGGTCGCTGCGGGACGATCTTCGCGATCGAGCAGGAAGGCGTGACGCCGGACCTCATCACCATCGCGAAGGGGCTTGGCGCGGGCTACCAGCCCATCGGCGCGCTGCTGGCGAGCGAGAAAGTCGTCACCGCCATCCGCGAGGGGTCTGGGATGCTGGCGCATGGCCATACCTACATGGCCCATGCAGTGGCCTGCGCCGGCGCGCTGGCAGTGCTCGACGTGATTGAGCGCGATGGGTTGCTCGACGCCGTACGGGAAAAGGGCGCGGCGCTGGAGGGGAAGCTGCGCGCGGCCTTCGGCCAGCATCCGCATATCGGCGATATCCGCGGCCGCGGCCTGTTCTGGTCGATGGAAATCGTCGAGGACCGGGAGACGAAGCGCCCCTTCCCGGCCGCGCTGAAGATCGCCGCGCGGCTGAAACAGGAAGCGATGGCGCATGGGCTGATCTGCTACCCCTCCGCTGGCGCGGCCGATGGCGATGCGGGGGATCATGTGCTGTTCGCGCCCCCCTTCACCGTGACCGAGGACGAGATGGACGCGCTGGTTTCGCGTCTGCGGCCGGCGCTGGCGGCGGTGCTGCCGGCGTAGCCGGCGCGGGACCACCGATGCGCGCCGAGATGCGCGCCGCGGCGGCCAGCACTTCCGGCACGTAGCGCGTTTCAAGCGCGTCCAACTCGAAGCCGGAATCGGGGCCGGAGATATCGAGCGCGGCGGCGACCTTGCCGTCCCGCCCCACCACCGGCGCGGCGATGGAGGACCCCCCGGCTTCCATCGCGCCACGGCTCAGCACATGCCCGCGTGCCACGCCTTCCGCGATGCGGGCCAGCAGCGCCGCCGTATCGCCGGGCGTCTGCGCCGTCAGCGCCGCGAAATCCTGGCCGGCGAACAGGGATGCCACCTCGCGCGGCGGCACATCGGCCAGCAGCAGCCAGCCCATCGGCGAGGCATGGGCGGGAACGCGGGAGCCGACATTCATGTTGCTGAGGAAGCCGGTGCGGGTCTGCACGCAGGCGAGGTAGAGCACTTCCCGCCCATCGCGGATCGCCAGATGGGCGGTGACGCCGGTGCGGTCCCGCAGCAATTCGAGTTCGGGGCGCGCGGTCTCGATGATGTCCTGCGCCGTGAGATAGGCGAAGCCGAGATTGAGCACGCGCGGGCCAAGGCGGAGCGCCTTCGTGCCCTCCAGCTCCTCGAGAAACCCCATATGTCGCAACGTATAGACGAGGCGGAAGACAGCGGAGCGCGTGAGGCCGAGCCGCGCGCCGATCTCCGCCGCCGTCAGCGGCTTTCCGGCAGCGGCGACGGCTTCCAGCACCGTGAGGCCACGCTGCAACCCCGGGACGAAATAGGCGGTATGGTTCGGGTGCAGCTTCGGCGTGGTCATTCCGCGCGGATATTGGCTTCCCGCACCACCCGCGACCAGGTGCGGGTTTCCTCCGCCAGGATGCGGGCGATATCCGCGGGGCCGCCGGACAGCAGATCGACGCCCTGTTCCACCATCCTCGCCCGCAGCAGGCTGTCCGAGGTGCCGGCGCGGAGTGCGGCGGAAAGCCTGGCGATGATCGGCTCCGGCGTGCCGACCGGGGCGAAAAGCCCCTGCCAGAAGGCGACGTCGAAGCCGGGGATCGTATCGGCCATCGGCGGGATGGCGGGCAGCAGCGCCAGGCGCTGGGCGGAGGAGATGGCGATGGCGCGCGTCACGCCTTCGTTCAGCAGGGGCAGGGCCTCGAGCGCCGAGTTGAACATGATGTGCACGCGGTTCGCGCGCAGATCCATCAGCGCCGGCGCTCCGCCGCGATAGGGCACGTGCTCCACATCGATCCGCGCATCATTGGCCAGCAGCGCGAAGGCCAGGTGGTTCACCGTGCCGATGCCGGCGCTGCCATAGTTGATCTTGCCGGGATTGGCGCGGGCATAGGTGATGAACTCCGCCAGCGTGCGCACCGGCATCGAATGATGGACATGCAGCACGAAGGGGTTGCGATAGAGCGGGCCGATCGGCAGCAATTCCCGCTGCGGGTCCTTCGGCGTCAGGTTCGGTTGCAGGGCGGGATTGATGGCCAGCGGCGTCGCCCCCATCAGCAGCGTATAGCCGTCCGGTCTCGCCTGGGCGACGTAGGTGGCGGCGATGGAGGTGGCGGCGCCGGCGCGGTTGTCCACCACGATGGGCTGGCCGAGTTCGCGTTCCATCATCGGGCCGACGGCGCGGGTAATGACATCGGCGCCTCCGCCGGGGGCATAAGGCACGACGACGGTGATCGCCCGCGTCGGGAAAGCCTGGGCAGACGCGCCGCCAGCCAGCGCGGGCAGGAAAAGCGGCGCGGCGAGGATGGCGCGGCGCCCTGCGGGCAACTGGCTGATGGACATACGAAGCCTCCAAGCAGTCTAGCCTGTTGAACGGCCGCGCGTAGGCTAGAACGGCTTCGGGGCGCCACGCAAACGACTTTCGCCCTTCCCAGGCAGGGCGGCGGGAGGGCAGCATCAGGGCATGACCTGTGACCCCGCCCTTCTGGACCTGTTGCGCCGGCACGATACGCCCACCATCAACAACGCCATGGTCGCGCTGCGCGGCCGCAGCCTCGGCGGGCATACGCGCGGCCGGCCCATCCCCGCCACGCCCGAGGCCCCGCCCTTCGCGGGCTTCGCGATGACGGCGAAGCTCGTCTCCTGCGCGCCCTCCGCCGCCGATGCCGCGGCGCAGCGGGCGATGCGGGAGGGATACTACCGCTACCTCGAAGCCGGGCCGCGCCCGGCCATCATCGTCATGCAGGATGTCGGCGCCGTGCCGCATCTGGGATCGCTATGGGGCGAGGTGAACGCCGCCATCCACCAGGGCTTCGGGATCACCGGGGCGGTGGTGGATGGCGCCATCCGCGACCTCGGCGCCATCCCCGCGAGTTTTCCAATTCTTGGCGCGGAGATCAGCATCGGCAATGGGCACGCGCATCTGACGG
>CANJXD010000476.1 GCA_947478535.1 Acetobacteraceae bacterium | reverse complement strand
CTGCTCGCCGGGCAGGCGGCCGCGCTGCGTCTTCATCTTGTGCGCGGTCTGCCAGGTGCGGATGATCACCTCTCCCACCCGGCCCATCGCCTGGCTGTCCGAGGACATCATCGAGATCGCGCCGAGGTCGTGCAGGATATCCTCGGCCGCGATCGTCTCCTTCCGGATGCGGCTTTCCGCGAAAGCCACGTCCTCCGGGATGCGCGGGTCGAGGTGATGGCAGACCATCAGCATGTCGAGATGCTCATCCACCGTATTGCCGGTGTAGGGCATCGTCGGGTTGGTGGAAGACGGAAGAAAATTCGGATGTCCGACCACCTTCAGGATATCCGGCGCATGGCCGCCGCCGGCACCTTCGGTATGAAAGGCCTGGATGGTGCGGCCGGCGATGGCGGCGATGGTGTCCTCGACGAAGCCGCTCTCGTTCAGCGTATCCGTGTGGATGGCGACCTGGATGTCGAAGCGGTCAGCGACCGCGAGGCAGGTGTCGATCGCCTTCGGCGTCGTGCCCCAATCCTCATGCAGCTTGAGCCCGCAGGCGCCGCCCCGGATCTGTTCCTCCAGCGCCTCCGGCAGCGCAGCATTGCCCTTGCCGAGAAAGCCGAGATTCATCGGGAAGGCTTCCGCCGCCTGCATCATGCGGGCGAGGTGCCAGGGGCCGGGCGTGGCGGTGGTGGCGAGGGTGCCATGCGCCGGGCCGGTACCGCCACCGAACATGGTGGTGACGCCGGAACAGAGCGCCTCCTCGATCTGCTGCGGGCAGATGAAGTGGATATGCGGGTCGATTCCGCCGGCGGTCAGGATGCGGCCCTCACCGGCCAGCACTTCCGTGCCGGGGCCGATGATGATGGTGACGCCGGGCTGCGTATCCGGATTGCCGGCCTTGCCGATGGAATGGATCAGCCCGTCCTTCAGCCCGACATCGGCCTTGTAGATGCCGCCGTGGTCGAGGATCAGCGCATTGGTGATGACGGTATCGACCGCGCCATTGGCCCGCGTCACCTGGGACTGCCCCATGCCGTCGCGGATCACCTTGCCGCCGCCGAACTTCACCTCCTCGCCGTAGATCGTCAGGTCGCGCTCGACCTCGATGATGAGGTCGGTATCGGCGAGGCGCAGGCGATCCCCGGTGGTGGGGCCATACATGCCGGCATAGGCGCGGCGGGAGAGTTTCGCGGCCATCAGAGCTTGCCCTCCGTCTCACCGCGGAACCCGTGCACGATGCGCGCGCCGCTGTAGGGAACCAGGCGCACGCTGCGCCCCTGCCCCGGTTCGAACCGCACCGCCGTGCCGGCGGGGATGTCGAGCCGCATGCCGTGCGCGGCCGCGCGGTCGAAACGCAGCGCGGGGTTGGTTTCGGCGAAATGGTAATGGCTGCCGACCTGGATCGGGCGGTCGCCGGTATTGGCGACTTCCAGCTCCGTCACCGGGCGGCCGACATTCAGCTCGATCTCGCCCTCGGCGGGGAACAACTCTCCGGGGATCATCGCGGAGGTGCTCATCGGATGGGCTCATGGACGGTGACGAGCTTGGTGCCATCGGGGAAGGTCGCCTCGACCTGGATCTCGTGGATCATCTCGGCAATCCCTTCCATGACCTGATCCCGCGTCACCACGGTCGCGCCATCGCGCATGAGGTCGGCGACACTGCGGCCATCCCGCGCGCCTTCGACGACGTAATCCGTGATCAGGGCCACGGCCTCGGGGTGGTTGAGCTTCACGCCGCGCTCCAGGCGCCGGCGGGCCACCATCGCCGCCATGGCGACCAGCAGCTTGTCTTTCTCACGCGGGGTCAGGTTCATGCGTCACCTCTCATCAACGCCAAGCATGGCGCATGCCAGATCATGTACGCCAGAGCCGCGGCAGGCGCGGCGGCAGGCCGAGGGCGGCCTCACGCAGCGCCATGATGGCCGCTGAAAGCCCGGCGCGGACCGCGCCGGCTTCCCCCATCCAGCGCGCCAGCAGCAGGCCGGGGGCGACCACGCCCGCATTGCCGCCCGCCAAGTCCCGGGCGAGGTCGCGATGGGCGGCGGCATCGGGCAAGGCGAGCAGCAGCGTCGCCGTGGCGCCCGCGCCCTCCATCACGAAGCGGCGGCCGAGCGTGGCGCCAGCGGGATCGGCGAGTTTCAGCGCATCGGCCCAGAGCAGGCGGCCATCCCGGCGGATGCGCCAACGGTCGTGCAGCGCGCCGGTGGCGAAGACCTCGGCCCGTGCGGCGCGGCCGAAGACCAGCATCTCCGCCGCCAGCAGGCGGGCATCGCCGTCCAGGCTCACGGCCATGCGGCGGTTGAGGCGGGCGCCATCGAACAGGATCGTCTCCTGCGGCAGCCATTCGCAGGTGCTGCCGGCGGCAAGATCGAGCGTGGAGGACACCGCCGTCTCCGGCCCGAGGCTGCGATAGATCTTCTCCGCCGCCGGCGTCGTCGCGGTGAAGCGGGCGCCGGGGCCGAGGGTGATGGCGACGGAGACCTGGTCGCCCCCCGCCAGCCCGCCCGCGACATTGACGAGCGCCGCCTGCTTCGGCTCGGCCGGGTCACTGTCCGGGAACAGGATGCGGAGCGGCGAGGATTGGAACAGGTGCCGGATGCGCGCCCCCCCCGGCGCGGCGACCAGGCCGAGTTCCGCGCGCCCGATGGACCGCTGGTGGGAGGGCGCCGGCGGCGCGTCAGGAGGCATTGACCGCAAGGTTGCATGGGCCAGGGGCGCAGGGAAAGAGGCATGCATGGGCCCAAGATGAGATGAAACTCTGTTCACGATGCCTCCGGTCGCGGCAGGCCCAGCACCGCCCTGCCCCATGGCGCGCAAATCAGCCGGGAAACCGGCCAGGAAGCATCGGGTGCCTGTTTTTACGGCACTGATAGGGTTCCGTATTTTGGAAAGGCCGGGATGCCGCCCTTGGATCGTATGCAGGCGGTTGGCACGCATCTCGCAGATGGCTTCCGCTGCCGAACCTGGCTGCGCGGGACAAGGGGCCAGTTCGGTCCCGCCTTCCGCCAAGACCCGCCACCCCGAGGAGCGTTTCCCCCATGAAGTTCAACCTGCCGATCACCCGGCGCGGTGCCCTGGCCGGCCTGGGTGCCAGCCTGGCCGCCCCCGGCATCCGTCCTTCCTTCGCGCAGGCCGCGCCGATCAAGGTGGGCGTGCTGCACTCCCTGTCCGGCACCATGGCGATCAGCGAGACCGCGCTGCGCGATACCGTGCTGATGATGGTCGAAGCGCAGAATGCCCGCGGTGGCATCCTCGGCCGCCGGCTTGAGGCCGTGGTGGTGGACCCCGCCTCCAACTGGCCGCTGTTCGCCGAAAAGGCGCGCGAGCTGCTCGCCGTCGCCAAGGTCGATGTGACCTTCGGCTGCTGGACCTCGGTATCCCGCAAATCCGTCCTCCCGGTCTTCGAGGAACTGAACGGCCTGCTGTTCTACCCCGTCCAGTATGAGGGCGAGGAAGAGAGCAAGAACATCTTCTACACCGGCGCCGCGCCGAACCAGCAGGCGATCCCGGCGGTCGAATACCTGATGTCGAAGGATGGCGGCGAGGCCAAGCGCATCGCGCTGCTCGGCACGGACTATGTGTACCCGCGCACGACGAACCGCATCCTGCGCGCCTTCCTGAATTCGAAGGGCATCGCCGATGCCGACATCATGGAGGAATACACGCCGTTCGGGCACAGCGACTGGCAGGGCATCGTCAGCCGCGTGAAGCGCTTCGCCAGCGAAGGCAAGAAGACGGCCATCGTGTCCACCATCAATGGCGACGCGAACGTTCCCTTCTATCGCGAGCTCGGCAACCAGGGCATCAAGGCCGAGGACATCCCCTCCGTCGCCTTCTCGGTCGGTGAGGAAGAACTGGCCGGCATCGACGCCCGCCCGCTCGTCGGCCACCTCGCGGCGTGGAACTACTTCATGTCCGTGGAGTCGCCGGTGAACACCGAGTTCAAGGCGATGTGGCAGGCCTATATCAAGAACCCGCGCCGCGTGACCAACGACCCGATGGAAGCCACCTATACCGGCTTCAAGATGTGGGCGCAGGCCGTGGCGCAGGCCGGCACGACAGCGGTGGACCCGGTGCGGACGGCGATGATCGGCCAGAAGGTCGATGCGCCCTGCGGCTTCACCGAGGAGATGAAGGCGAACCATCACCTGACGAAGCCGGTGATGATCGGCGAAATCCAGGCCGACGGCCAGTTCAACACGGTCTGGAAGACCCCGACCGCGATCGCGGCCGAGAACTGGAGCCCCTTCATCCCCGAGAACGCGAACCGCCGCCGCTAAGCAGGAAACGGGGGCGGGCTTCGGCCCGCCCCTACCCCCCTTTCATGAAACAGGTCCTTCTCGCCGTTCTGCTGCTGCTGGCCGCCGCATGGCCAGCGCGTGCGCAGGATGCCTTCGTGGCAGCCCTGCCCGGGCTCGCCGGTGGTTTCAACGCCCAGGCGGAAGCCGTGGACAGGCTCGGCGCCCTCGCCGACCCCCGCGCCATTCCGGTGCTGCGCGCGCTGTCCGACGGACGGTTGCTGAAGCGCGCCGATAACACCCTGCTGATCCGTGACGGCAATGCCGTAACCGAGGCCTTGAGCGGTGCCGCCGCCGATGCGACGGGCGCCGAGGTGCTGCGCATCAACAACCGCGTGCGCGTCGCGCTGCGTGGCGCGCTGGGCCGGCTGCAACT
>CANJXD010000475.1 GCA_947478535.1 Acetobacteraceae bacterium | reverse complement strand
GGGACGGGGGAGGCGCATGAGACCGGCGTCGGCAACATCGTCAACGCGCCCCTGCCGCCCGGGGCCGATGGCGCAGCCTTCCGCGCCGCCTGGGCGGAGACGCTGCTGCCGGCGCTGGAGGCCTTCGCGCCCGGGCTGATCGTGATCTCCGCGGGATTCGATGCCCACGCCCGGGACCCGCTCGCCCAACTCCGGGTGCGGGAGGCGGATTTCGGCTGGCTGACGACGGAGCTGTGCCGGATGGCCGACCGGGTCTGCGGCGGCCGGGTGGTCAGCCTGCTGGAAGGCGGCTACGACCTGGACGCGCTGGCCAGTTCCGCCGCCACCCATGTGCGGGCGCTGATGCATGCCTGATCCCGGCGCGACCCGATTCCGGCCTTGTGGCAGGAGTGACAGGCTGGATTGACAGTCTCGGTGCCCCACCCTGCGCGGCAACGAGATGCGAGATTTTCGGCGGATTTTGGCCGATTATTGCCTATCCAAGCAGAAATATGACAGTTCCTTGAGCTTTTTCTCTTCCCAGGATGCCCGATATGACGTCAACTTCGCCTGACACACCTCGGCCTGTCGCCGCCCTCTCTTTCGAGGAGGCGCTCACCGAGCTGGAGGGGATCGTGAAGGACCTCGAGGGCGGGAAAGGCAAGTTGGAGGAAGCGGTCGCGGCCTATGAGCGTGGCGCCGCCTTGCGCCGCCACTGCGAGTCCAGGCTGACCGAGGCCGAGGCCAAGGTGCAGGCGATCGTGGAGGCTGCGCCCGGCGTCGCCTCCGGGCTGCGTGATGCTGGCTGATCCCACCATGACCGACGATTCCCCCCCGACGGCCTCCCTGGCCGAGGCGCTGGCCGCGGCTGCCGCCGAGATGGACGCGACGCTCGATGTCGTGATGCCGCAGGCCGAAGGGCCGGAAACCCCGCTGCTGGCCGCCATGCGCTACGCCGCCATCGGTGGGGGCAAGCGCATGCGCGGCTTCCTGGTGCTGGAAGGCGCGCGGCAGTTCAATGCCTCCCGCCAGGCGGCGCTGCGCGTTGCCGCCTCGGTCGAGATGCTGCACGCCTATTCGCTGGTGCATGACGACCTGCCCGCGATGGATGATGACGATCTGCGGCGCGGCAAGCCCACCGTCCACAAGGCCTTCGACGAGGCGACCGCCATCATCGCCGGCGATGCGTTGCAGGCGCTGGCCTTCGGCGTGTTGGCGGAAGAAGAAACCCATCCCGACCCGGCCGTGCGTATCGAGCTGGTCCGCTGCCTGGCGCGCGCGGCCGGTGCACGCGGCATGTGTGGCGGACAGATGCTCGACATGCTGGCCGAGGTCGCGACGGAACCGCTGGACGAAGCAGCGGTCGGCCGGTTGCAGACGCTGAAGACCGGGCGGCTGATCGAATTCAGTGCCGAAGCAGGGGCCATCCTCGGCAAGGCGCCGCTCGCCCAGCGCCACGCACTGGCCGCTTATGGGCGGGAAATCGGCGCTGCCTTTCAAATTGCCGACGACCTGCTGGATGCCACCGCCTCGGCGGCGGAAACCGGCAAGCGTACCGGCAAGGACGCGGAAGCCGGCAAGGCCACGCTGGTCAGTCTGCTTGGGATCGAGCGGGCCCGGCTGCATGCGGAACGACTGGTCGCGCAGGCCCAGACGCATCTCGACAGTTTCGGGGCGCGTGCCGATCTATTGCGGGCGCTCGCCGCCTACACCATCGATAGAAAGAGCTGAACCATGGCGCCCCTTCCCGCCACCCCGCTGCTCGACCGGGTCCGCTACCCCTCGGACCTCAAGAACATGTCGGCTGACCAGTTGAAACAACTGGCCGAGGAATTGCGGGCGGAGACGATCCACGCGGTCTCGCAGACCGGTGGGCATCTCGGTGCCTCGCTCGGTGTGGTGGAACTGACGGTCGCGATCCACGCGATCTTCGAGACGCCGCGCGACAGGCTGATCTGGGATGTCGGCCACCAGGCCTACCCCCACAAGATCCTGACCGGGCGGCGCGACCGTATTCGCACGCTGCGGACGGAAGGCGGGCTTTCCGGCTTCACCCGGCGCAGCGAAAGCGAATACGATCCCTTCGGCGCCGCACATTCCTCCACCTCCATCTCCGCCGGCCTCGGCATGGCCCTGGCGCGGGATATCAAGGGTGATGACCGGCAGGTGATCGCCGTCATCGGCGACGGCTCCATGTCCGCAGGCATGGCCTATGAGGCGATGAACAATGCCGGCGCGGCGAAGGCGCGGCTGATCGTCATCCTCAATGACAACGACATGTCGATCGCGCCCCCCGTCGGCGCCATGTCCGCCTACCTGTCCCGCCTGATTTCCTCCCGCCCCTTCCTCTCGGTGCGGGACCTGATGGGGCGGCTTGCCAAGCGCTTCCCGCGCCCGATCGAGCGCGCTGCGCGGCGGGCCGATGAATACGCGCGCGGCATGCTGACCGGCGGCACGCTGTTCGAGGAAATGGGGTTCTACTATGTCGGCCCGATCGACGGGCATGACATGGACCACCTGCTGCCCGTGCTGCGCAATCTGCGCGATGCGGAGGAAGGCCAGCCCATCCTGCTGCATGTCGTGACGCAGAAGGGCAAGGGCTACGCGCCGGCCGAGGCGAGCGCCGACAAGTACCACGGCGTGTCCAAGTTCAACGTCATCACCGGCGAACAGGCCAAGGCGCCCCCGGGCCCGCCGAGCTACACCAAGGTTTTCGCCAATGCCCTGATCGCGGAGGCCGAGGCGGATGAACGCGTCGTCTCCATCAACGCGGCGATGCCCGCGGGAACGGGGCTTGACCTGTTCGCGAAGAAGTTCCCGAAGCGCTGCTTCGATGTCGGCATCGCCGAGCAGCATGCGATGACCTTCGCCGCCGGCATGGCGACGGAAGGCCTCAAGCCCTTCGTGGCCATCTATTCCACCTTCATGCAGCGTGCCTATGACCAGGTGGTGCATGACGTCGCCTTGCAGTCGCTGCCCGTGCGGCTCTGCATGGACCGCGCTGGCTTGGTGGGCGCGGATGGCGCGACGCATGCCGGCAGCTTCGACATCGCCTATCTCGGCTGCCTGCCGAATATGGTGCTGATGGCGCCGTCCGATGAAGCGGAACTGGCGCATATGGTCGCCACCGCCGCGCAGATCGATGACCGCCCCTCCGCGCTCCGCTACCCCCGTGGCGAGGGCACCGGTGTCGCCGTGCCGGCGCGCGGCACGCCGATCGAGATCGGGCGCGGGCGCATCCTGCGGGAAGGCAATACCGTCGCGCTGCTGTCCTACGGCACGCGGCTCGCGGAATGCATGAAGGCGGCGGATGAACTGGCGGCGCAGGGCTTCACCTGCACCGTCGCCGATGCCCGCTTCGCCAAGCCGCTGGACACGAAGCTGATCGACCGGCTGGCGAAGGAACACGCCGTGCTCATCACCATCGAGGAAGGCTCGGTCGGCGGCTTCGGCAGCCTGGTCGCCCAGTACCTCGCCTGGAAGGGCCTGCTGGATGGCCAGACGCGCTTCCGCCCGATGGTACTGCCGGACATCTTCATCGACCACGCCGCGCCCAAGGTGCAGTACGACCAGGCCGGGCTGAACGCCCGCCACATCGTCGCCGCGGCGCTTGGCGCGCTGGGGGTGGCGGAAGTGACGGCGCTGCCCGTCCGGGCTTGAGCGGGGGGAGGCTCGATCGGGGCGGGCATGCTATGCCCGCCGCATGAAAGCCGAACCGAAGCAGCGCGCCGACCAGGCCCTGGTGGACCGTGGCCTAGTGGAAAGCCGCAGTCGCGCGCAGGCACTGATCCTGGCGGGCAAGGTGTTTTCCGGCGAGGCCCGGATTTCCAAGGCCGGCGATGCCATCCGGGCCGAACAGCCGCTCGAAGTGCGGGGGCAGGATCATCCCTGGGTGTCGCGCGGTGGCGTGAAACTCGCCCATGCCATCGAGCATTTCGGCCTCTCGCCGAAAGGGCGCATCGCGCTCGATGTCGGCTCCTCCACCGGTGGCTTCACCGATGTGCTGCTGCATCATGGCGCGGCGAAGGTCTATGCGGTGGATGTGGGCCATGGGCAGTTGGCCTGGAAGCTGCGCAACGATTCACGAATCGTGGTGCTGGAACGCACCAATGCCCGCTACCTCGATGCCACCGTCATCCCCGAGCCACCCGATATCGTGGTCTGCGACGCCAGCTTCATCGGGCTGCGCACCGTGCTGCCGGCCGCACTGGCGCTTGCCGCGCCCGGTGCCTGGGCGGTGGCGCTCATCAAGCCGCAATTCGAGGTCGGGCCCAATATCGCCAAGGGCGGCGTGGTGCGGGATGCCCAGGTCCACACCAATGTCTGCGGCACAATCCGCAACTGGTGGGCGGCGCTGCCGGGCTGGACCGTGAAGGGGGTGGAGGCCAGCCCTCTGCTGGGTCCCGAAGGCAACCGGGAGTTCCTGATCGCGGCGCAGTTCGCGCGTTAGTTGCGTGGGGGCGTCGCGGCTCAGACGTCGCCAAGGTCTTACAGTCCAGCTTGTCAAATTGCGGCGTTGCCCTGTAAATTAAATTAAATCTGAGAGTCTGTCTCCGATCATCCCTTTGGATTGCATAGTTTCCTGACCATGAGCCTGATCGATGCCATCCGCAGGAAGGCGAGTGCGTTGCGGCTCAGGTTTTCCCAATCCTTGGCGAGCCGACGGCAGCGGTTGATCCACGCGATGG